>JAZFYO010000376.1:0-8252 GCA_036443615.1 Binatia bacterium
GGGGGGTTTTCAGATCCGGCTCGCCCGCCGCCGGGCACACCCGTGGCTGGAGTCGGTGAAGAGTCCCACCCACTCCTTTTTTGTTTTTGTCTACTCACCGAAACCAGATGATTCCATTTTGTACGGCGGGGGTGGGACAGAAGCTTCGAAGTACCCAAGGCCCTGGCTATGAGGGGTGGAGTGGGGAGACAAAGAACCACCTGAGTGACGACGACGGGGTGGTGGGGGAAGCTTGGGCGATGCTCTATATATATAATAGCAATTTGTTACAGTTTAGGGCTTTTACCTCATTGGAGGTGTTACGCGGGCAACACTAATTCATGCGGGCGAAGGTGATATTTATGCCTGCGGAGAAAATTGTCGCGGGCGGTACTGTATTTTCTGCCCGCAGAGAGGGGAACTTACGGGGATTTGGAGCTTTCGGCTATTCGTTTTATTGTGTCTATAGAAGTTGATTTGTAACAGAATGGGCGCGAGAGTCACCAATGTGCTGTAAACTGTTACCAAAGTGTATTTATAGGCACTTTCAGTCTTCCCAGTTTGCGTACCAGTTGAGCTGGTCTTTCCGTCCCCGGAAGCTGCCTTTTGAGGTAAGCTCTTCGCTATTGTCGCGTGGGGGCTGGGATGGTTGCGGTGCTGAGCGATCGAGTTGAAGCCCGGATGTATTCTGAGCGTTCTGCTTGGATTCTAGGGGATCAGAGGACTGGCTGACGATTTGTGGATGTTCGTCCCGTGACGTGATTTTGGAGGAACTATCCTTGAGGTTGGTGTGGGAGCGATGAGCCTTTTTCATATGCTTTTTTCGCTTTGATTTGGAAGCCTGCTGGGTGTTTCCAGCCTCCTCCTTTTGCCGGCGGTTTTTCGCCTGCTGCATCTTGTTTATCACTACCTTGTTCACCTTCTCGGTCAGGTTCAGTGGTTGCTCCGTCCCCTGGCTGAAGCGAGGGAGGTCATGAGCTGGGTTTAGCTCTTCTGGAGGGTTAATCTCTGCGCGGATTAGCTTGACCTTAGTAGGCGTTCCATTGTGGCGGAGGTAGGCTTCGCCGATGCCGAGGCCGTGAATGAACTCTTCCGCTTTTATCTTGGGTTCCCACCCCTCAACCCACCCCCTACGGTCCTGAAGGGTCTTGCTCCTGTGAGGGTTGATAAATCTGATAGGATTCAGGAATCTTCCTGACTCGCTGTGTCCCTCGGCAAGTTGGAAGGTCTGCTTGCGTGCTATTTCCTCTCCCCAGTATCTTTCGGCCTCCATGGCAGTTTGGGTGCTTTCCAGAGCCATGAAGATCTTGTTTGCGTTTCCCATGACGCGTTCGGCGAAGTCGCGGGAAAGCATTTTGAAGCTGTCCGTGAGATTTGAGTATGACTGAATGGCACCGACCACCATGATGTTGGCCTCCCGTGACTTCTCAAATACCACTGAGAAATCTGGCGTGGCGTAGGAGCCGAATTCGTCAAGGATGATCAGAAATGGCGGTGTGGGCTTTAAGTCCACGTGGTCGAGGACCTCTGAGATGGCAAAGCGAATATCCGTGAGAATTAGTCTTCCAAGGCCGGCGGCAATAGATGGGTCACGGTCCATCGGGAGCCCGATATATACGTTCTGGTTCTTATGGATGGCGTTATAAAAATCGATGTCCGACCCTGGTGAGCAGAGAGCTCTTGTGGCTTTCGATGCAAGAAGGGAGTTGATTTTAGCGTCCAGACCTTCAAATTTCTCATTTCTGGCCTTTAGCACTTCCTTCCGGAAGTATTTGTGGTACTCGATGAGGTCCCTCATCATGTGGGCGTCTTTTATCTCCTCTGCCAGGATGGGATAAACGAGGTCCATGTGACTTAAAACCTCCAGCACGTCACGGATGGTTACCGCCTTTCCGATGGTGTGGAAGACCTTGACGACCCTGTGGAGCAAATTAAGGGTGAGAGTATGATAGTGCTGGGCGAGTGACCCTTCGGGTGTGGGGTCAAGGAGCTTTATTAAAGCCTCGGCGACGTTCGATTTATCAATATCCTGTACGGCCTTTATCAGTGGATTGTAGGTGTGGGTAATCATCGGGTCGGACGGATTGAAGATGCGGAAGAGGGACTCCCTCATGGCAAGCTTCGAGAGCATGTAGATCTGGTTGACGGTCTTTCGGCTGACTTTACCGTCGATGAAAATATAGCCGCCTCCCCTCTGAATTTGCTGGTAGATAAGCCCCAAGAGGAAACTGGTTTTGCCGCAGCCGCTTCTTCCCACCACCACCAGGTGCTTCAGGTTGTCGTCGTCAGAGATGCGCACCTCCTCCCCGTCCATGGTGTTTCCCAAGCAGAGGCTTGTGGGGAGGATCTCGTGTTTTTGGGGCAAGGAATTAAACATTTTCCCTCCTTTATACATTGGAAAGACTGAGCGTAGGAAACCGGGTCAAAAAGGGCGGCACTGCAACGCCCGAAATCATGTCCCTAATTGTAATAGTCATTATGAGCTCAAAACCGTAAGCCCGAAGGATTTCTTATCGCTTAGTTTCATTGCTGGACATTAGCCTGCTTCTCAAAAACACTTAGCCACCCACAAGACCAGAAGGCTGATGTCCGTTAGGATGAGCACATACCCGAAGGTAAAAAGCTGCTCCAGGGTTAGGGGCAAGTAAAGGCTCTGGGAGAAGTAAAAACCGATGTGGGCAAAGATTAGAAGAGCCATGAGCGCCCTTGTTTTCTCGCCCCTTCTTTTTTCCCCGGGGATGGCTTCTATCGAGGTTGTTTGTGGGTTCATGCTTTTTAGAAGAGCCCTTCTATGATGTCCTCTGGATCGATTCCCCCTACCTCGCTCGCTTGGGTTAATGAGGGAGGAGATGTTTTCTGTGGATCATCTTTTTTCTCCAGGGCTTCAAGGAGAATCTCTTTTATAACATCCGACCTTGTCTTCCTGGGGAGGCATGAGAGGAAATCCAGGATGGCTTTATCGGCTGAGAGACCCGCGTTAAGGGAGATGGTGATCCTTTTTCTTAGCGTCACCATTTGGTTTTCCGCGCGAGCTTAAGATAACCCCTGACATTGGATAAGGAGGATTCATGGGGGAGATGGAGGTTGGGGTATCCGCTCAAATAGGATCGGAAGAGGTTTGCTCCGCCGCCTGTGAGGATCAGCCGGTTAAGTTTTTGGCCCCGACCCCAAAGGGTTTGCGCGTAAGAGAGAATAACTTCGGCCACCTCTTGTGTTCTCTTGCCGATAATATGCGACAGATCGACTTTCTCGCCGAAGATTTTTGTGAACTTCGAGCGCAGGGCCTCCTCCGCTTCGGTGGTGTCCAGACTGAGCGAATAGTTGCGATTCAAATCTCGGGCTAACTGGTCTGCGATGCTTCGCACCCCCACTTCCAAAGAGCCGGAAGAGGCTTCGACGAATTGAGGGATGGCGAGTGCCAGGTCGGTTGTCTGAAAACCAGTGTCGATGATTCCCACCCTCTCGCGGATTCTATCGGGGTCCTTTAGCCTACCGTTATCGCTGAGCAAAAGGTCAAAGAACGATCCAAAGGGCTGGGGAATAACTTTCACCCTATCCACTCTGAGGGAGGTTTGTCCTGACGTCGTATTGACGTTATGGCTTCGGGCGAGCAGATCCTGGATTTGTTTGCTCCTCTCCTGGGTGTAATGGCTTACAGGAAGACCAGTGACAATTGAAATAGATTCGTCGTTGGGTTTTTCAATCCGGAGGAGGGCGGCTACGAACAGAAGCAGGTAATAAGGGCTTTCGGCCCATGTGGAGTCGAAAATGCGGTAGTGGTGGCGGCTGAACCTTTTGGCCGCTTCTCCCACGAGATAAGAGTGGCCGTTTAAAGTCAGAGGGGCGACTTTTATTCGGTCGCCGATGTCGCTCCGGTAACTCGGCTCCTCATTGGATCCCACTATGGAGGGGATAACGACCGGCGCTCTATCCGGTGCGGCGATTTTGGTGTATCCGTAGCCGATATCTACTCCGTAGATTCTCATTACGTCCTCCTGATTCTTAGACGACCTCAATTTTCGGTATATTCCCTCCAAGCCATTTTTCTCTGAGAGGTGATGTTACGTTTGAGGCGTGAAGGACGATGGCCTTTTCCTGTCCGAGAGGGGTTTTGATAGTGAAAAGACAGCTCTTCTTTCCCGCCTCTTTTGTTGCGATCTTCGTTGTGATCAGCCCGGCCCCGGAGAGCGCCTGCGCCATTTCGTTCCAGACCGGATCCTGGCCCTTAAAGACGGGGGCATCCGGGGAGTTGAGCTGTTTTAGGAGCTTTTCTTTGACTGGCTCTTTGAGCAGAAACACGTAACCGTCGCTCAAAAACCCTTCGGATCGTCCTCCCTTACAGTCGTTCACGTTGAGATCGGGGATCACAAAAGGAAAGGAATCTATAATCCTGGAGCTTAGAGCTTTTATTTTTTCCGCTGCCTCGCGGCCCTCCTCGGCCACAGCAGCATAATCCGCCTTCTTGATAAACTGCATGATGGCCTGAGTAGGGGAAGGAGCGTTAAGCGGGATCTCGGCACTCGAGTGTTGATGCCTTACGGCGAGCAGGATTGAGCGGATGGTTATGTCGTTGAAGTCCTCTTTGAGCTCTGAGAGGGAGGCGAGGATATCGGCGGCCGGAATATCATGGGGGCGGCGTACTCCCTGGCTGTTCAGTGTGAGGACTTTGCCGATGTCGTGCGCAAGGATGACAACGGGCCCTATTTGGGGGTTCGGCAACAATGTGAGCAGGTGCTCGCAGTGTATGAGGGCTTTGGCAGTGTGAATGATAAGTCCGCCGGGCTGGCTTAAATGATGAGAACGGGACGCGGGGGTATCGGGATATCCGCCGAGGATGGAGGCGAGCTTGAGAGCGGTATTGGTTTTTGGGAGACCTTTAAGCGCTGAGGCGATTGGTTGCGGGATTGTGCCTGTCTTGGGCTCGATTGTGAGGCGGAAAGTAGAATCTCTTAAGACAGGACCCTCCCCGAGATTTGACAATACGGGTTGATACGACGCTTTCGGGCGGAAGAAAGAAAATATTCTCGACTCTGAGGGCTCTCTTGCAGGGTAGGAAGGCAACCTTTGAGACCCGGATGGATTTGGAGATGGCGTGATCAACCAATAGGATGCACTGAGAAAGACGGCGATGAGGAGGCCGACAAGCAGGGAACGGATGAACCACTCTCTTAGGGCCTTCTGGTTCAGGGAGCGGCGCCTTTCAGAGAATCGCACCAGAGTGTTGAGGAGACTGTTTTTTCCCCTGTCGAGTTGGGTCTGGAGGGCGGCGATCTCGTTATCGAGGGCTTGCGTGTTCATCCTGGCGCGGCTGTTCTTGATGCTCTCACGAAGGGATTTTTTGGATATCAGGGCAAGGAAGATCCGATCGGCAGTTTTGCTTTGCCTCTCGGCCTTGCGGAGCGTATCGCTCAATAGGGCATCTCTTTCAGCCTTCACTGTTTTGATCCACCCCAGGTAGCCGTTTTGCCTGAGCGCGGAGTCGACCGCTCTGTACGCCTTCATGCTCCATGAATCCTCAAGGTAGGAGCTTATAGTCTTTGTTTCAGCACTGAAGGCGGCCGTTTCTCTGTCGATGGATCGGTAGATCTCCTTGTGTGAAGGCCCCCGTAGAAAGCGACTGATCTCGTTCGGAAACAGGAAGTAGAGTAGAGCCGCTATTACTCCGAGCAGAACAAGGGTCCCTATCGCCAGTTCAGAATCGCGCATGGCTTTTTCGTTTCTACCTTAAATCCTTCTCCGCTCCCTTCGGAAATTACACCTTGAAGTGCGACCTATTTGCTCCTTTATGAAGGGTTACTGGGATTGTGGCTTGTTATGCTAGCGGCCCATGGCTCTTCCCCATTCGATACTGAAGCAGCTCTGGGACGCTGGCTACGGGGGTAGAGTTATCCGTGTGCCGGTGATGAACGAGAGGGTGATGCTTAAAGTAAGAGCTAATGAGCTTCTCAAGGAGACTGAGGAGCTATACGAGTTGAAGGGGATGACCTTTGTTTTTGAGAGGAGGGGAAGATCGGACTTTTATCGATGCTTCGGTTTGTTGAAGCTCTGCCGGAGATTACATCTCAGCATGGAAGATGCGAGGAAAGTACGCCGGAGAGCCTATTCCCGTTGGTGTCATTGGATGCGGAGCCTTGAGGGGTCGAAACTTCGGATCGCTGATGGTTTCGGCGAGAGCGGTGAAGGAAGGCGCAGCTATCTGGACATCAGGCGGCGGGTGCATGAAGGAGAAGTGGTAAATGGAGGCCTGCCTGGGGAACTTGTGGAGATGGCTCATAATTCGGTTGGGAGTGTGACATGGCGTTAAAGAAGGTCCTTATTGCGTTAGTTCTATTTTTCTCTTTGAGCCTGGAGGCTTCCCGGGACTCTCAGGCCTCTTTTTTCAACTGGGGCTCCTGCCTTCGGTGGAGGATTACGGGAATATGCCGGATCGTCTGCCATCGTGGACATTGCCATGTGTGGGTTCGGGTTCGTCACTGGCGGCCCGACGAGGTCGCGGAGACGGTGAATGTCCCGGGAGACACCATTTGGGGTCAGAGTTTTCCTGGAATAACGGCTTCGATCCTTGGCGTGCCAAGCGGGTCTGGTCCATCCCAGGCAGTAAATACTCCAAGCAGTATGGGCGGAGGTGGGGTTAGGACGGCAACTGGCCCCTTAATAGACGAGAAATTCTTCGAGAGCCATGTGTTCGGGGTTCCCTGGTCGATGATGGTCACCGAACAGCCTTTCTTGAACAGATGGGGATGCCGTGGGGGAAAGGCAGGGTTGATATATGCCTCTGAGCAGGATTCTCTCTGGCACAATGACCAGCGTGATCGGGGTCGGGATGCGCGCTCCTCCATGGTGGGCAACTGGGGTCCACTTTATCCGAGACAGGGAAGGGCGTTTCACGGGAGCGACGTGGTTGCCTCGGCTCTGCTTTCATGTCGGGCGATGGACCTTACAGCCGGAATCGGTGGGAAACAGATACAGCTTGGCTACCCGACAAAGACCGCTTGCATGAATCCGGGGGCTGACCCGCGTGGCTGGGATTACAACAGGGGGCGACCCGGAACAGGGGGGAAGTATCTCTGGGTTTACTGGAAGCCTGTTAGTTGTTGCATTCAGGTCCGGTAGTCGAGCGAGGGTAAGCCATGGTTAAGAGAACTCCCTTTTTTATCCTTAATTGTTGATGACGATGGCCACGACCTCCACTGTGTTATTTCTAATGGCGGCCCTTTTTCTGTATCCGGCAGATTCTCGCAGCCAGGAAATCAATGCCTGGGGGCAGACCTTCGATTGTTCCGTTGATTGGTTCAGGCCCTGCGCTCCCATGAAGCTTCCGAAAGAGCTTTCGGCGTATGAGAAAGATGAGAAGCTGCCGGGAAAAGAAAAAGCCGATGCTCCATCCTTGCTGGCAGGGCTAAACGCGGCCAATTTGCCACCTCCCGTCAAAAGCGTTCTTGAGGATCCTTCCCCTGAGACAGCGAGGGAGTACGTTTTGTGGAGGAGAAAGGCAAACGAGGCCCTTGCCCAAGCCAGCGAATACATCGCTCAGGCAGAGCGTGAGCTGGGACCCGTGCAGGGGCTTGTAGGGGAGAAGGTAAAGAAGAGGAAGGAGATCGAAAAAAGGGGGCTCGTAGGCCTTTACTATTTCTTTTCTCCCAATGACCTCTCTGCCAGAGAGGATGTGAAGGTTTTGAACAAAGTCTTTGAGGAAGAGCAGCTCGGTGTTGTCGGAATTCCAGTCAGGGCAAGGGATGAGGAGGTAATGAGATTTATGAGACTCAGCAAGCCCGTTTTTCCTGTAAGGAGAGGCGAGGAAGAGGTTAAGCTTATACGCCCAGAGAGGACACCCAACCTCTATTTAGCACTGCCGTTGCAAAAAAAGATATTCCGGGTGGGATCGGCTATCACAGAGACCGCTATTAAAAAGGCGTTGAGTAAGGCCGTGACAGAAGTGTTCAAGGAGAGATTTGGATTAGCTCAGGGGCCCTAGGTACAAAGCTAGATGACAGAAAGGAGATCTTGGACGGAGGCGATGATGGTTAACTTTACGGTCGCGTTCACGGTTCTTATCCTGATCTCCGCATCGATCTCTTTTGCCCAAACGGGGCAGGGTTCAGCGAGTGAGTTCTACAACAGGGACTCTTCAGCCTACACCTATCGTATCGGTCCCGTGCCGCCTCGCATCGAACAAGACTGGCAGCTTGGAACTCTGAGCAGTGAGTTTACCTTTGGCCTCAACCCCTCCGGAATAGATGTGCAGAACTACGTGAGGTCACTGATGAATCTTC
>JAZFYO010000377.1:0-3455 GCA_036443615.1 Binatia bacterium
AGACTACGGCTCCGTCCGCAACCTCGACTCTCCGGGAAAGAACGTGATCGCCTTCGGGGATAGCCTGACCGAAGGGGTGGGGGCGAGAACGGGAGAGGATTACCCTTCGCTACTGGCTCGGGAACTCCAGCAACCGGTTATCAATGCGGGGAGGCGGGGGGATACGACAGCACAGGGATTGGCGCGCCTGGAGAGGGATGTATTAAAGCGGGACCCCCGTTTGGTGATCGTGCTGTTCGGTGGAAACGATTTCTTGCGTCGAGTCCCCTTGGACCGGGCCAGCAAGAATCTGGAGGAGATAATCAAGCGAATCCAGCAGCAAGGGGCCATGGTGGTCCTCGTGGGCATGAAGCTCGGTCTCTTTACCGATGAGTACGGTCCTGTCTACAAAAAAATTGCAAAACAATATGACGCCTTGCTTATCCCGCGGGCTCTTAAAGGAATCCTATCCGACCGTAAGCTGAAAAGCGACTCTATCCATCCCAATGGTGCGGGTTATCGTCTGTTGGCAGAGCGGATCTTGAAAAAGATTGGACCGCTTTTGCAGGAGGCAGATCGGAGGAGGAAAAGATAGAGACAGAGAGTGACGGATGGGAGACTCAATTTCAATTCTCTGTCTCCGTCATGAGTTTCTGTCGCTTGCGTGTGATGGTGTGGATAAAAACGCCTATGGCAATGATCCCGATCCATGCAGCTATGCCGCTGATGATTTTCGGGTCAGACGACCCGAAAATCCAGCCGAGGTCTTCTCGGGTGTAATTACCATAGACGCGTATAGTCTTGACCCCGAAGACCAATCCCGCGTGCAGGCCAATGGAAAGATACAGCGAGTTAGTTCGGAAGAAGGCATAGCTGAGGAGCATCCCGAGAAGAAAAAGGCCAAGGAGTCCTGGGAGAATAGAAAGGGGATCCAAAAACTGTTCGAAGGTGTGGATGAGATGGGAAAATCCGGCCAAGGGCTCGAGGCCCTCTAGATAGCTCTTTTGTGCCGGCTTGACAAAGTGGATGGCGGAATAGAAGAGACTTGCGCCTATGAAAGCGCCTGTGGGTCTCCAGTCTTCAAGCAGCCCTTTGAAGATCATGCCGCGAAAAAAGATCTCTTCAAGAAAGCCTACCGTGAGTGCCGCCAGCAATGCCTTGATCGACCGTTCTAACCCCACTGAAAAGGGAAGACGGAAATAGATAGTAAAAACCTCAGCCAGGCCCATTACGGCGCCGAGGATGATAATAGATGCCAGGGCGATGGGAAAGCCCTTAAGCAGGTCTCGGTATCCCTCGCGCATGGACTGTAAACCAAGCTGGGCCATGGACCCAATCTTCAGAAGACGGCGACAGGGGAAGAACAGAGAGATCGCGAGGATCATAAAAAGGCGATTAAAAATCTTCGAGAGCGGGTAGCGGTGATCCTGCCACTCGGTGAGCGCGGCGACCCAGGGGCCGAGAAAAAGATCCCAGAGCGCGTAAACCCAGGGGCTGAGCAAGCTCGTGAGGAGAAGTACCGAGACGAGGTAGAGAAGCACCCTCTGATAGCTTTTGAGCTTCACAGCTTCCGCCTGCTGACGAGCCACTATTCTTGCTTGCTCACACTGGGCACGAGAAATGCAAGGGCTAAGGTCAGCAAAACCACCGTAGCGCCTGCGGTGCTGAGCGTAAGGGCATCACCCATAAAAGCGCTGGCCGTGGTCAGGGCAGCGAGTTTGCCGATGACTATAAAGAAGGGTCCATTTATGACACGGAGGCCCAGGCGGCCGAAGTTAAATATTCCCATTACCCTGCCGCGCATTTCCGATGGCACGCTTTCCAGGAGCATAGCGGTGGCTGATGAGTTATGAAGGACCTGAAACAAGCCGAAAAGAAACAAGAAGGCAAGGGACAGAGTGAACGACTGCGAAAAGGCAAAGCCAACCATGCTGATACAGAAGCCAAAGACCCCTGCGATAAGCATTTTCCCTTTCCACCGGACATTTCCGGCCCAGCCCAGGGCTAATACTCCGGCTAATGCTCCGAATCCCACCGCCGTGATGAAATAGGTGTAGCCCTTTGCCCCCATGCCAAATACGCTGTCGGCATAGATCACCATAAACGGGTCAAACCCGTTTCCGATAAAGGCAGCAGGTGCCGTCGCGATACATATGGTAGCCAGGATGGAACGCTCCGTTCGAATGAAATTCAAGCCTTGTTTAAAATCCTCATAGCCACGGCGTCGCTGAGGCACTTCTCTCTGTGAGACCCGGATCACCGTTAGTAGAGCCAAGATGAGCGGGAAGAAGGCTAGGGCGTTGACAAAAAAACCAAAGGCTGCGCCCAGGGTAAGCAAAATAAGACCACCGATTGGTTTTCCAATAGACATGGTAGCGAAGCGAAGTGAGGAAGTAAGAGCCACACCGGACAGGAGATGCTCGCGTCCCACCATATCGTGCACGAAAAGCTGGCGGCTGGGATTGCTGATGGATCCTGCGGTGCTGTGCAAAATAAGCAAGGCCGACATCCAATACACATTCATGGTGCCCGTGTAGGTAGCGGCAAACATACCGGCTGCCGCTACAAACAACCAAATCTCTGACCAAAAAATTACTCGCTGGCGGTTGACCCGGTCTGCGATGCTTCCGGCTGGAATCGCAATGAGGGCGTGGGGAACCCAGTGCATGAAGACCATCACCATGAGCCAATAACGGGAACGGGTCAGGTCCCATATCAACCAGTTCCGGATCACGTTCTCGATGTGCTCGCCGATGACGGAGAACATTGTGCCGCCCCAGTAGTAGCGGAAGTTTCGAATCCTCAAGACTCCAAATCTCGACGATTCTTTTTCGGGTGAGCGGGTACCTGAGATATTTTCAGCCATTTTAATACTTATAAGCTATTGGATTGCTCCAAACCTTTGATCCGACAGGCCAGCGCAGGGAACGGGTCTCTGGGGGGCTAATAGTCCAGATTGCTTCCTATCTTTTCGGTGATCGTATGATTTCTGGAGGACGGAGAGGCTGCAAGTGGATGCAGAGACTCCCGAGCTATCATCGAACTGAAAGTACCCGACAACGGACTCCTGTGTCAACCTGCCTAAGGCTCTCCGTCAGAAAGTGTGGTGCGAGATGTCTCTTTGACTGTGTCCGACTGGGGGAGATGGCGATTGCACCCTCTCCATTCCTGTTACTTAGGGCTTCGGGGACTTCCTTCGCTCCACGGGCCAACCGGAGCGACCCTAATTCGGCTTGCTTGGTTGTCTTCGGGGCACCAGGTCTCCAGCCGTGGGCAATGGGCCGCTACCATGAGGGCCCCGCCCAATCCTGCCCCAAGGGTGCTTATTCTTCAGAAAGGGGCCTGCACCAACCTGAACGTTCACGTGCCCACGGCTTTCAACCTCGCACCCCTTTGACCGTGCACATGCGGCTGTCTACCTCTGGTGTTTCGCTCAGCAAGCCCCCTCAGCCCACGTCCGATGCAAAGGGAGCTGG
>JAZFYO010000378.1:0-2585 GCA_036443615.1 Binatia bacterium
CTAAAATCCCATGACCTTCTCAATGGCGTCGACCACTCTCTTTGCATCAGGCAAGTAGTGATGTTCCATCTTCGGTAGTGGGATGACGGTGTCAAAACCGGTCACCCTCTCCACTGGAGCCTCCAAATGGAGCAACGCCTCCTCGTTGATCTGAGCAATAACCTCGGCTCCGAGGCCGCAGCTCCTGGGCGCCTCATGGATCACCACGGCCCTTTTGGTCTTTTTCACGGATGCGATGATTGCTTCGGTGTCCAAGGGATAGAGGGTGCGCAAGTCGATGACCTCGGGCTCGATTCCCTCTTCCTGCACAATCTCAGCTGCTTGAAGGGTTGGCTGGAGCATTGCCCCCCACGCAATCAGCGTGATATCGTTTCCCTCTACGACAACCCGGGCTTGCCCCAGCGGAATGGAATACTCCTCGTCCGGGACTTCCTCTTTGATGGCCCGATAGATTCTTGCCGGCTCCATAAAGATGACCGGATCGGGATCGCGGATGGACGAGATCAGGAGGCCTTTTGTTTCATAAGGAGTGGACGGGACGACGACCTTCAGTCCCGGGGTATGAACAAAAAAGGCCTCGATGCTTTCTGAGTGGTGTTCCGGGGCATGGATTCCTGCTCCATAGGGAGTTCTAACCACCATGGGGCAATGATAGCGTCCTCGGGTCCGTGTTCTAATTCGAGCCGCGTGAGAGACAAGCTGCTCCATTGCCGCGTAGGTGAATCCCATGAATTGGATCTCAACCACCGGGATAAGGCCATAAGCAGCCATGCCGATGGCCGCGCCCACGATGGCTGATTCTGATAGCGGTGTATCTACAACCCTGTTTTCACCAAAATCCTGAAGAAGTCCCTTTGTAGCCCGAAAGACCCCTCCATTCTGACCTACATCCTCTCCCATCACCACCAGCCGGGGATCCTTCTCCATCTCCTGCTTGAGGGTTAGGTTCACCGCCTGAACAATGTTCAAGTTGGCCAACTTAGTTCTCCAGAACGATTTTTTCCAGAGGCCGACCCTACCTACATAGTGTCACGCGCCGGTGTAGTCAGCCCCCAACGTTCACTCCCTATGCTTTGTCGCTCATCTATAAACCGCTGCATTTGCCTCGATAGATCCGGTGTCATTTCATCAAAGGTATATCGAAAGACATCGCTCGGGTCGGCTGGGGCCAAACTTTCAAATTCCTTGACCGCTAGCTCAACTCGTTCCGTCGCTTCCGCTGCTACACGTTCACCATAAGAGTGATCCCATAGCCCCTCTCTTTCCATATATCTAACCAATCGATCGATGGGGTCTTTCGCCCGCCAGGCCTCGACCTCCTTCCCCTTTCGATAGCGTGAGGCATCATCCGCAGTGGTATGATCTCCCAGGCGGTAAGTTACACATTCAATGAGGGTTGGGCCCTTGCCAGTCCTTGCCCTGATCAGCGCCTCCTCGCTAGCCTTGTAGACAGCAAAGACATCGTTCCCATCTACCTGCATGCCTGGAAAGCCATATGCGATGGCCTTTTGGGCCAATGTTTGCGATGCGGTTTGTCGATGGACTGGTGCGGAAATGGCCCAATGGTTGTTTTGGCAGAGAAAGACGATGGGCAGGGAGAAGACCCCGGCAAAATTCATTCCTTCGTGGAAATCTCCCTTAGAGGTGGCTCCATCGCCAAAGTAAGCCATGACAGCTATCGGGTCTCCTTTCAACTTGGCTGCCCACGCGACCCCCGTGGCGATCGGTATTTGGGTTCCCACGGGAACAGTAATAGGAAAGTCGTTCTGATTTTCTGGGATATGACATCCCCGCTCATCGCCTGACCAGTATTGATAGATCATCCTCAGGGGAAGACCTCTGATGAGCGAGACTCCTGTCTCTCGGTACGAAGGGAACATCCAGTCCGAAGGACGCAGTGCAAAGGCGCTTCCTATCTGTGCGGCTTCCTGCCCACGACTGGAGGGATAGGTTCCCAGTCGCCCTTCCCTCTGGAGTTTGAAGGCCTTATCATCGGCGGCCCTCGCGAGGATCATGGATTCGTACAGTCTTTGGATTTCTTTGTTATTAAGGCGGGGACGAAGTTGGTCGTCACAATTTCCATGCTCATCCAGGATTTGGAGCCATTCAATGTTGAAGTTTCCGGTAACCTTCTTAGGCATGTCGTGTTCCCTCCCTTCAACATGTCGATTTTGGGTCAGAAATTCCTCAGGTGTTTAAGGACCCATTGTCGCCAAGTTAACCCCGTTTAAAAGTTTAGAGAGCATTCAGACACATCCTAAAACTTCAATCTTTTCCAAGTCATACAACCAGGCTTTTTTATTATATCATCTTTTCAGCTTATGCACTACCGGCCCAGGCATGTCGCCACATGGTACTGTAGCCTTAACTTGCAACAATCGTCCTCCAACAAAAGTTCCGAACGATTAAGTCACATCGTTTTCTTCACACGACGGGAACTTTTTTTTAGCCCCTCTTGGTTTAATATTAAATGAGACTTCTATAAGAGAGTGTCGGGTTTGGACGCGACTGAGCGCAGAGCGGTTTTCTTTATTGTTCGTGTTTTGGTAAAATCGTTATCAGAGTTGTTTGATCGAGACCACTTC
>JAZFYO010000379.1:0-8324 GCA_036443615.1 Binatia bacterium
TATCCCCGATAACTCCTCCAGGATCATTGTTTTCCCCGCTATTCCATGCCTGTCTCACAACATTAGTGTTGACCCAGTCACTTCAGGGTGGGAGAATGCCTGAGGTTAGCCCCGATCCGTAAAAATAATCGAGGCATACCCCGTTTGGAGCAACATATGGCAGCAATTAGCGACATTATGATCATCGGTCTGCAACTATACTGGAGGTGAGTTGCCGGTTCACACTACAAACAGGTCTGAGTTGCGGTCTGATGTGCATTAGTGAGGATTTCTTGGACTGACTAAGGTCGGATCGGGGTTAGCAGCAGGTACGGCGATGAACAGGTTGATTCAATGTAAATCCCGCCTCTTGAGTCGGGCACAAAGCCGATGGGGTTTCCAAAGGGGAGAAGCGGCAGCTCTCCCCAGTGGTCGAACACGGGGATTCAAACCCTGTGTTCGATATAACTTGATTTCATGTCTTATTTTTCTCTCCTCATGTGGTCTGAATGACCCCTATACTCACACCCTCAGAATGTTTTCCTATTCCATGCGAGGAGACGATTTAATTGGCGGATATTATTTCACCGCTCGTAATCAGGGTCGCCTGAAAGTGGATTTACCAGACGGTGAGATCCTCAATGGAAATTTTACTCACGTGCTGGATGCAACCTCTCCTGAGAGCCAGGGCTCTCAGATTATAAAACAGCGGGGATTTACCGGAAGAGCCTTCCTGCGTGGCGACAAGGGTACGACAATGCAATGTCAATACTCCGGATCTGGTCTTACTGGGCGTGCCTTCGGGATCTGCAAAACCAACTCTGGCAAGCAGTACAGTCTACAGTTGTTGGGCGAACAAGCTTCATAGACCTGTCCGTTTTATCTAGTGTACTTCGAACAGGGGCGATGCGGGGGGGAGAGGGATTTAAAGGCTTTCTGCAGAATGGTCTTGATCTTTACTCAAGAGGCGATTGATGCCCGTCATCAGTTGTGTTCTTGTAAAGGGCTTCGTGATGTAATGATCGGCTCCCGCTTTGTAGCCTGTTAATACATTTTCATACTGGTCGAGTGCTGTTAACATGACCACTGGAATGGACGAAGTCTCCGGAGCACCTTTGAGTCGCCTCAACACCTCCAAGCCGTCCATCTCAGGCATCATGACGTCGAGAATAATGAGGTCAGGCTTTTGCTCCTCCAAACCAGCAAAGACCTGTTGGCCGCTGTATGCGCACCTCACGTTAAACCCTTTCTGTTCCAACATAAGGCGGACAACTGCAACTATCTCTGGCTCATCGTCAACGACCATGATGGTACTTTTCCTTGCTGGAAGATGTGAATCTGGCATCGACTTGCCCTCCTCAATGGTGCTTGTAGCTAAGAACGTGCCAACTCGAGTTTTTCCCGATAGGGACACAAATTCTTATGAATTAACAAGCTTATAAGGCGAAAGTAGAGGGTCAAGACCATATTTAAGCTGATAGGACGGCGAGAATGCGAGGGGGCGTCACACTTTGAGACAGCCGTTTCAAATTGCCAGTAGGGGCAAAATGACAATTCAGGTCACTACTTTAGCCTCCGTAGCAATCTAGACACGATTTCTCTTGTGATATGGTTTTGACTGATTACCGAGACTGAGTTTAAGAAGAAGCTGTTGGCGGAGAGGGCGGGGTATCAGGCTCTTTGGTGAAGAGAGCGATATAGCAGCGCAGGGAGTCTTCTTTCGGGGATAAGCAATACGTGATATTCTTGGTTGTGTTCAGAGGAGTTCATGGCTGCACGATTCTTTATCTTGATATGCACAGATGAGACTGAGAAAGAGTGTATTAGCCGCAATCTGTTTGGCACCAACGCCTCCGATGCCTGGTTGCTCGACGCACTCCAAATCGGTGACACGGGCTTTCTCTTCAACATCGATAGCTACGCCTTACATGGTGTTTTCGAGGCCAAGTCCCAGCCCCAACCCTACATCGAGCCGGGTGCCTGGCAGGGACGACTCCCAATTCAGGTCCGGGTAGCGCCGAGAGGAAAGATTGAACGACTCTCCGGTGGCTTTGAAATCCTGACGAGTTTAGGAATAATTAGCCCGGGTAAAAAGGCGCCCTCTTTTCCTATCCACGACGGCCTAACCACTCTTCACAATCTGCTCGCTCACTTTCATCAGACGGCGGCACCTTCCCTGGTGGCGGCACCTTCGCAGGCGGCGGCATCTTCGCTGGTGGAGGCACCTTCGCTGGTGGCGGCACCTTCGCTGGTGGAGGCACCTTCGCTGGTGGCGGCACCTACTCTGGTGGCGACACCTTCGCAGGCGGTGGAGACCACAAGAGTAGCCCAACGACCAGAACCGGCTGCCTCTACCTGGAAACTGCCCTTTGCTAATGTCGTGAGCCTAGACCACGTTAAGTCATTCATCCGACAGGTGGCGGCACCTCTGCAAGCGGCAGAGACCACTAGAGTAGCCCAGCCACCTTCGCAGGCAGAGGAGACCACTAGAGTAGCCCAGCCACCTTCGCAGGCAGTGGAGACCACTAGAGTAGCCCAGCCACCTTCGCAGGCAGTGGAGACCACTAGAGTAGCCCAGCCACCTTCGCAGGCAGAGGAGACCACTAGAATAGCCCAGCCACCTTCGCAGGCAGAGGAGACCACTGGAGTAGCCCAGCCACCTTCGCGGGCGGTGGAGGCCACTAGAGTAGCCCAGCGACCAGAACCGGCCGTCCATACCTTGAAACTATCCTTTAATGACGTCGCGGGATTAGACCACGTAAAGTCATTCATTCGTGAACGTATGATTGATCCTGTTCTCGATACGGATCTGGCGAGAAAGTACCGGCTTCGTTTAGGTGGAGGGGTATTGCTGTATGGACCTCCAGGGAATGGCAAGACGCTCATCGCTAAGGCCACGGCAGGGGAGCTGGAAGCCAGATTCGAAGAGATCAGCCCGTCGGTTATAAGAGGGTTTCCGGGGGATCCCGATCAGAGACTTGAGAACCTGTTCCGGGACCTTCGTTCCTCAGCAAGGGCGGTGCTGTTCCTCGACGAGGCCGAGGCGCTTTTGGCACGACGCGAAGACCAGAAATCCAGCGTCATGGAGCGGATCACCCCAGTCCTGCTTACTCAGTTCGACGGTATTTTCCATGATCGCCGCAGACCGTTCCTAGTCATTGCCGCCACCAACGCCCCGTGGAAGATCGATGAAGCATTTTTGCGAACTGGGCTGTTTGATAAATGCCTTTACGTGGCTCCCCCAGATGAGTCAGCCATCTTGGTTCTTCTTTCGATCTACCTGCACGACAGACCTGTGGCGGCCGATCTTCGCAATAAGTCTACACTTAAACGCCTTGCTTCACTGCTGTCGGGATACTCTGGAGCCGACATCGAGCAGATTATAGATGGCGCGGCTCTCGAGGCGTATCGACGCGCACGGGTTTCTCGGATCGAGGAGTTGCTTTCCTTTGACTTGATAGCCCAAGTTGTTACAGGCTGGCCGAAGTCTATCGATGACGAGGTGCTTCAGAGATATCGTGGTTGGGTAAGAAGGAGTGGCAGCCTCTAACACCGGCGGCGCAGATTTCTTGCGTATTTGCCTTTTTCTTCAGCTAGGGGATGGTTGAGGACGTAGCCCCGTCTATAAGATCTGTAGGATGCATCTCTTTGACGTCTCTCATTGGCCGATGCTCTCACTAATGCGGTCATCGTGCCGCTTGTGGGTTTCTTGGTCGTCCCTCCAGAGTCTACCAATTTTGTCTTCTAGGTATCAGAAGTTTTTTTTGTTACTATTATGGGGCAAAGGGGAGTGGGTAGATATGAGCGACACCGTTAGCTCGTAAAGGGTTAAGTGATTTACCCCGTACCACCTGTCGAGAGACTCCAGGTCGAACGACAGAACGCCCCGTGCGTGAGCGCGGGGATGAATGTTCTGAACTCCCCCGTGGAGTCGCGGTCCATTACTCCACGGGGGCAGGGCCCCAAAGCCACGGACGTAACTCTGTGGGCCGGGATTTGCCAATGAAAATCAGCAGAGTTAAAGGATTTTCCGATATCCTTCCGGGCGAGATCGAAACCTGGCAGTTTCTTGAAGACAAGGCCCGCGAGGTGTTTGCGCATTATAACTTCACTGAGATACGCATCCCCATCGTTGAGAAGACCGACCTTTTCAGCCGGTCGCTTGGTGAGACGACGGATATTGTGGAGAAGGAGATGTACACCTTTGCAGATCAGGATGCGAAGGGTTCCCTGCTGACATTGAGGCCGGAAGGGACGGCGGGGGTTGTCCGAGCCTATGTGGAGGCAGGGCTCTATCAAGTGGAGCCAGTGCGGAAGCTCTTTTACCTGGGTCCCATGTTTCGCCGTGAGCGACCTCAGAAGGGAAGACTACGTCAATTCTACCAAATCGGTGCAGAGGCCTTGGGGAGAGGCGATCCGTTTATCGATGCGGAGGTTCTCTTGCTGCTCTCCGATTTCTTTACAACGATTGGTCTATCCGATTTGACGCTCGAGCTGAACTCTCTCGGATGCGTTCAGTGCCGGCCTCGCTACCGAGAGGACCTATTGGTGTTTTTGAAGGAGAAAGATAAAGAGCTGTGCGAAAACTGTCGGCGCCGCATGGAGCGTAACCCCTTACGTGTCCTTGATTGTAAGGAAGAGTCTTGTCGCCGGGTTACCGGCAAAGCTCCTTCGATACTCGAGTATCTTTGTGACGCCTGCCGTGATCATTTCGGGACTGTGGAGCGGTTGCTAAGGGAATCTAATGTTAAATATGGAATTAATCCCAGGATGGTCCGAGGGTTGGACTATTATTGTCGAACCACCTTTGAGTGGACCAGTACTCGGTTGGGGTCTCAGAACACAGTGGCTGCGGGCGGACGCTATGATGGCCTGGTAGAGGATCTGGGAGGGCCGCCAGCTCCCGGAGTCGGCTTTGCCCTCGGAATGGAGAGACTGGTTCTTTTGTTTGGTATGCAGGAAACAAGGAGTCAGGCTCGTCCGGCCCTGTATCTGGCCTGGGTCGGCGCCGCTGCCCGATCGTGGGCATTTCTTCTGATCCACCGATTACGTCTGAGGGGATTCACGGTGGAGATGGGGGGGGAGGAGAGGAGCCTGAAGAGCCAGATGAGACGGGCCGATAAGCTAAGCGCACGCTTTGTTTTAATTGTGGGCGAAGAGGAATTCAAAAAAGGAACAGGAATTATGAGAAATATGGATAATAAGGAGCAATCGGAGATCCCCCTGGACCAGGTCGAGTCGAATCTGACAAAACGGTTAACGACCATCGAGTCGGAAAGAATGCTGTGAGTCAAGAAAGCACTGAAAGAAATTTTTCGGATCCTCTCGGGGATTGGAAGAGGAGCTGTTATTGCGGTTATCCCAGGGTTGGCTCGGTAGGCCGCGAGTTGGTCCTAATGGGCTGGGCCCAGCGGCGACGTGATCACGGGGGGTTAATTTTTGTTGATCTGCGGGATCGAAGCGGAATCATCCAGATTGTCTTTAACCCTGAAGTTAGCCGATCCGCCCATGAGAGGGCCAAGGAAATTCGCTCTGAAGATGTTTTGGCCGTACGCGGCTTATTGTCGCAGCGGACCCCTGAAAACATTAACACTGACATATCAACGGGCGAGGTAGAGCTTTTTGTCTATGAGGTTAAACTCCTGGGCGCCTCGCGGGTTCCTCCTTTTCCTATAGAGGATGATACGGAGGCCAATGAGAATACTCGGCTAAAGTACCGGTACCTGGATATGCGCCGTTCCCGTATAAGCCATCATCTCATGCTGCGCTATCGGATGTTGAAAAATATTCGAGATTACTTGGACCGTTTAGAATTTATCGAGGTCGAGACCCCTATACTGACCAAGAGTACACCGGAGGGGGCTAGGGACTATCTTGTCCCCAGCCGTATTTACCCGGGAAAATTTTATGCGCTTCCACAATCCCCACAGCTTTTTAAGCAGATTCTAATGGTAGGAGGAATCGACCGCTATTTTCAGATCGCGCGGTGCTTTCGGGACGAAGATCTGAGGGCGGACCGACAACCGGAGTTCACCCAGCTCGACATTGAGATGTCCTTTGTTCAGTCGGAAGATGTTTTTAACGTAGTCGAGGGGATGATGGCCGTTATTGTTAAGGAGCTTAAAGGCGTGGAGCTGAAGACACCGATTCCCCGCCTTACTTGGGATGAGGCAACATCACGCTATGGCACGGATAAGCCAGATTTACGATTCGGTCTTGAGCTCGTGGATCTTTCTCGCATTTTCCAAGGGTCCAAGGTTCAAGTTTTTGTTGGCGCCTTAGAGAGGGGAGGACTTGTCAAGGGAATCTGTGTTCCAGGCGGAGCCAGCCTTTCACGGAGAGAACTGGATGAGCTGACTTCATTCGTAGCGGATTACGGTGCAAGGGGACTGGCGTGGATCAAGGTTGAAAAAGATGGATGGCAATCTCCTATCGCCAAGTTTATCTCGGCCTCGCAGAGAGATGAGATCGAAAAAATCACGGCGGCTAAAGCGGGAGACGTCATTTTAATCTTGGCCGACGAAGCGAAAATAGTGCAGGAGGCCCTGGGGAACCTTCGTATCCATCTAGCTCAGAGGTTGGGGCTTATCCCTGAGGAAGGGCTCTCCCTTGTCTGGGTCGTGGATTTTCCTCTTCTCGATTATAGCTCGGAGGAGGAACGCTATGTGTCCGTCCACCACCCTTTTACGGCACCGCGTGACGAGGATCTTCCCTTGTTGGAAAAGGAACCTCTGAAGGTCAGGTCGAAGGCTTACGATTTGGTCTTGAACGGGATGGAGATTGGAGGAGGGAGTGTTCGTATTCATCAACCGACTTTGCAGCGGCAGCTGCTAGCCCTCTTGGGGATCGGCCGGGAAGAGGCCGAGGCAAAGTTCGGGTTTTTCTTGGAGGCACTGAGCTTCGGTGCCCCTCCTCACGGGGGTATCGCGTTCGGAGTTGACCGGCTTGCCATGATCCTGAGCGGGGCTCAGTCGATTCGAGAGGTCATTGCATTCCCAAAGAGCCAAAGGGCCGTGTGCCTGCTCACCGAGGCCCCAGCACCTGTGGACCCCCGGCAGCTTAGGGAACTGAAGATTAAGTCCATGTCGGGGGAATAGGCCGTGTCGACGATCCGTTGCCCCGAGAGTGCCATGGATATCCCCCCGTGTTAAGCCCTAATCTTCCGCATGATAGCGGCTGTATTCCTGAAGATAAGTTAGCGACGAAAGTTCTCGCATCCTGTCAAGAAATACTTTTCCCTGAAGGTGGTCCAATTCGTGCTGGATGACGCGGGCGTGAAATCCTGATGCAACAAAGTCAAGCTCCGTCCCGTCCCGTGACCGGGCCAGTACCCTTATTTTTTTGTGGCGCGGCACTATACCCCGAAGCTCACTGATGCTAAGACAGCCCTCCCAGTCTTCCTCCACCTCATCGGAAAGGGGAGTGATTATTGGATTGATCAAGACTGTAAGGGGAACCATTGGCTTCTCTGGGTAGCGAGGATTGTCAGCCACCTCAAGGACGGCGATCTGTTTACTTTCATGTACCTGTAAGGCTGCAAGGCCGACCCCGTCATATTCCTTCATGGTTTCAACCATATCGTCAATCAATCTCTGGTTCTCAGGCGAGGCGATCTGATCCAGGGGCACGTTCTGGGCAGGCTTGCGAAGGACCGGGTGCCCTAGTCTGACTACTTTGAGAATGGACATAGTACTCTACTAACATACCTCCAAACTCTTAGAAAAGGGACTAGGCCCTCGGTTAAAAAGTGTGTGCTCAGAGTATGCCGAGGGGCACGCTCCCTCGCCCACAAATACTGCTCCGAGGGGAGCGAGACGGAAGACCGCGGGCACCTGAACGTAGAGGATCCGTCAGGCCCAGACCTGAGGAGTAAGTACCCTGGGGCATGATAGGGTGGGGCCTTCAAGGCACAGTCCCATTGCCTGCGGGCGAAAGGCTCGTTCCCCGAGGAGAGGCAAGGCCGAGGGGGCCTTCCCCGTCGGCTTCAAACGGCGTGTTTGCTTCCTCAGGCCGGAAGGCTTTTTCTCTCGAGGAAGGAGGGTCTTAGAAATGATTAAAACATGATTGCGAAAAGCTTTTTATCTCACTTTTCGCATAAAGCCCAGGGACTATTGACAAAGTGGAGATATTAGGTCTAAATTACAATTCAGTGATCTCCTAGACTGTCTATAAGAGAGTAATGCCGGTATTTGATAAATAACCAGAGGGGAAAGGACTCCCCGGAAGGTTTAATGGTGGTCTATATGCAAAGTGCCGCAGCGAAAATAACAGGCAGGAGAGCAGATAGGAGCTCTCTAATGAATGTCGGTCGGAGGGTGGACTATGCAGTTCGCGCACTTTCCTAC
>JAZFYO010000380.1:0-2879 GCA_036443615.1 Binatia bacterium
AACCTTTGAGCTATCCGTGCCGGAAATAACTGCCAGTGTGCTTAGGCGGGAGCTTCGGTCCATTGGCCAACTTTCTGCTTTGACGCTTGCCCAAATAAAAAATTGTCTAAAAAAGTTCCGCGAAGATATCTCGGACAAACATTACAAGATGATATTCAAGTAAGGAGCGTGGCCTGGTGCTGCCCCCCTTCCATCTCACTACAAATGATATAGCGTTTACCTGCTCATGCCCACCCAAATAGCCGTGGATGGGAAGATACCCTGCTTAGGATAGGGCTTGCTGCCCATTTAAGACCGCTCAAAAACAATTCATTAAATGTCACTTCAATGTATGCTCGGACCCGCTCTGGGCTTGGGTTTGCACGACATAAGACCGCTAGGACGCAATTCAAGAGCTATTGAAATGCAGCTCAGCACTATCTTGGCCGGTTGGATACTCTCCTTCGGATACTAAAATGATCCCTCTTTCCAAAGGCCCTCACATGCCAAATCTCTTTGTGCACGTCAATCCCTATGGAGCGCTTCCGCCCTGTTGCCAAGTCCTTCTCCTTTACACCCCCTTGAGAAGGATTAGGAGATTGACGGCGGCCCGTCAGCTCAAGGCCGACAAGTACGAGTTGGCAGGACTGAACATTCGTGCACGAAAGCCGTAGGGGACTCGACTCCTCTGTACTTTCAACTCGCAACGAGGTTAAAGGGGTAGCCCCTCCAGATGGAATGCGGTAAGGAGATAATCGCCCGCTATCGGATCAAAACCGACTACGGGAAAGCTTTACCCCAAAAAATTGAGATTGGAAAAGTGATATCGTAGCAACGTCAATATGTCAGGTTAACAGCAAGGTGAAAATGTCAGGGTGATAGTTCATAGGGTTTGGCGGGATCAGTAGTTTCAGGTCCATAGATAGATACCTCCCGACTCCCGTTCGTTCGATATCGGCCAATTCCGTGAGCCCTTCTGGGGCCAGAGCGAGCAATACGGCTGTTTGATAGAAAATCTCCACTGAGCCATCCGGCACCACGTGGAGATCTAAAAGGTCCCCATAACCTCTCCACTCGTTGCTTGGCTGAGGGGAACCCGCAGGGATGAGATTGACCACTCAGACTCGAAATAGTTGCATGGATCGGTTCCAGGCGTTATAAGTCAGAGCAAGTCCAAATTATCAACCCGAGCACCAAGGGAGGCACCTTTAGTGATGGATCGGGAAGGATAGATCATGAAGATTGCGGTATCGGGAAAGGGAGGATCTGGAAAGACCACAATAGCGGGAACCTTGGCCAGGGCGTTTGGCCGGATGGGACAACGGGTGTTGGCGATTGATGCTGATTCGAACCCTAATCTTGCCACCCTTTTGGGGATGTCCCGAGAAGAGGCTGCCGGTATCGTACCCCTCCCTCGTGATCTCTTGCAAGAGGAAACCGATGCCTCTGGAAACCGCATCCTCAAGCTCGCCATGAATCCAGATGCCATCGCGGAGGCCTATGGGGTTAAAGTACCTGATAACGTGACCCTTCTCGTTGGGGGGAAAGTGGACCATGCGGGCAGTGGATGAATGTGCCCCTCCCATTCCACCGTGCGTGGGATACTGGGGGAGCTGATGGCCGAAGCGGATCGGGTCACGGTGACGGATATGGATGCCGGCCTCGAGCATCTCTCGCGGGGAACGGTCAAACATGTGGACATCCTGCTAATTGTGGTGGAGCCCTATTACCGATCATTAGAAACCGCTTTTCGGACCCACAATTTAGCAAGAGAGCTTGGCATTGAACGGGACTTGGTCGTTGCCAATAAGGTCAGGACCCCACGTGATGAGGAGGCCATCAGGGAGTTTTGTCAAAGGAACCATCTGAACATCATTGCAGCCATTCCCTATGATGAGCAACTGATCGAGGCCGAAAGGCTGGGGAAGTCCCCTCTGGATCATGACGCATGCGATAAGGGGATTGCCGAAATCTTGCGCCTTGCTCAAGTCCTCCAAACCGATACACCCCCCCCGCATGTAAGGACGGGCACCTGAGAGCGGGCTGGCAGGATGAAAATACTCGTCGCAGGAGTTGGGAATCTCCTCAGGGGCGATGACGGTTTCGGAGTGGAAGTTGCCAGACGACTACTGCCTGGTAACGATCTTCCCAGCGGTGTTAAGGTGATTGAGGCTGGGATCTCCGGCTTGAGCCTGGTGCAGGAGCTCATGCAGGGGTATGATGCCTGCATCATCATCGATGCCATAAAGCGGAACGGTAGCCCGGGAACCCTCTATCTCATCAAACCTGAGGTCCCGGATCTGGATTCCGTTGGGCCGGAGCAGCACCGTGATCTCCTGGCGGATATGCACCTTACGGAGCCATCCAAAGCCCTGATCCTTGCCAAGGCCCTTGGGGTCCTACCGAAGAACGTGTTCATCATAGGCTGTCAGCCGTCAAGGTGTGATGAGCTTGAGATCGGATTGAGTGAGCCAGTGCAGAGGGCGGTAGGAAAGGTAATAGAGGATTTACCTTCTACGATTAAGAGCCTATTCCAAAACCCCTCTGAGCCAAGGTCTCCATAGAGGCCCAGAGATTTACACCGTTAGCGTCTATGTTGTCCCCTCCCTTCTCGACTCTGTGTGTGCCCTCCAAATTTTTCCTAAATGAATTTCCCGTCTTACCTTCTCTATCTTTCTTCTTTTAGACAATTCCTCCCCTCCTATCTTTTTCAAGGGCTTTCGCCGAATTGGGGAATTCCTGATCAACGCCTTTCTCCTTGACATATATAAGAAAACGGATAGGCTCTGTGCCAGTGGGGGGGAGTTTAAAATTCCCAGCTACCAAATAAGACCCTGAACCGATTTAGATCCACGAGGCATAAGGAGAAGACATGTGCTTAGGTATTCCCGGAAAAGTCA
>JAZFYO010000381.1:0-3125 GCA_036443615.1 Binatia bacterium
AACCAGCGCCTTGAAAAGAATCCCTTGTTTGCCTGGCGAGTGATCGATGGGATGGTTCTCCTGGTACCCGCCAAGCAATCCGGGCCGGAGATCAGAAGACTCTACCGACTGAAGGATCCTGTCTCTACAAGGATTTGGGAACTCTTCGATGGCCAAAGGACTGTTCAAGAGATCCTCCAAGTGGTGTGTCTTGAATTTGATACAGAGGAGCAGAGGGCAAGAAGGGATCTTGTGAAGTTTCTCAAGCATTTAAAGTCCATTGGGGCCATTCAAGTCGCTACAAATTCCGCGGGAAAGAATGGTTCCACCAGGCCGGCGATCGAGCAAAAAGCGAAGTCTCGAAGAGTTCAAGAATTGCCCATCGAAGCAAAGGTCAAGGGCCCTCTGAAGCTCTCGATTGGGGGGCTAGGGTTGTCTCTGAGGTGGGATGAGCCGCGCAGGGTGAACTGGCCACATCCCTTGTACGAGCCCTTCGTTGGAGAGGAGAGCGAAACGATCCGCTTGGACATTCATTTTAAGGGCGGCCCGGAGCTGAACGGCCAAAAACTCATCTTTGATGGGAACCACCATTGGAAGCTTTATCAGCAAGATTCCGGATACCTCTTCGAGGCCTTCGATCCCTCAACCCGGGCAAGGAACATGCTCTCGCTGGTCAATGATCGATTCGATCGGGCAGAGGTGCATGTGGACCCGGACTCTTCCGGGACACCGCCACCCTGGTCGCTCCCCCGCCTGATGAACCCCCTGGGGCAATGGCTCCTGATCAACCGGCTGGCTGAAACGGGAGGGGTGATGGTCCATGCTCTGGGAATCGACGATGGGGGCCAGGGGAGGGTGTTTGTGGGACCCTCCGGGTCGGGAAAGAGTACCCTGGCTCGCTTTTGGCAGCGGCGCAAGGGGGTTCGGATTTTGAGTGATGAGCACCTGATCTTAAGACGTCGAGGCCGGTGCTTTTACGCCTATGGCACTCCTTGGCCGGGCATGGCTGCCCGTGTGTCCCGGAATCCGGTACAACTCCGGCAGATCTTTTTTATTGAGCACCATCCAGAACATCGCCTGTGGGACGAAACCGGAGGAATCTTAGCCAGTCGCCTCTTTTCCCAACTGTTTCTGCCACGGTGGAACGACGGGATCATCGAATCGGGAGCCACCGTTTGCGAGCAACTGGTACAAGAGGTGCCATGCCAAAGGCTCGCCTTCGCCAAACATCCGAGCGTCATCGATTTTGTGAGGCAACTCAAAGGAGGAAAAAGATGAGTAAGAAGAAAGCATACGTGTCACCACAGGTCATCCGGGTCAAATTGGAACCTAGCCAAGCCGTGCTGAGTCAATGCTCAGTCGGGGTATCGCCGCTCAGAAACACGAATCCGGCAGGAAGCTGTGACAGTGATCCCACAAAGCTATGTAAGCAGGCATCTCACGGCGGGGACCCCACAGCCACTTCTTAGGATATCGCCTTCTAAGAGAGAGAGAGAGAGAGAGAGAGAGAGAGAAGATGAAGCAGGAAGCCCTGGAATCGCTCGTTTGTCCCCGCAGAGAGGGGGCTCGTCCCTGCCACGGGACATTGCAAGTCGAGCAGGCCATAAGCAATTGGGATGAAGATCCTCAAGAGAGCCTGGAAGCGATCCTTCGATGTGAGGGCTGTAAGAGGACCTACCCGGTTGTGTGCGGCATTCCCATTCTCATGGATGAGCTTCCCCAATACCTGAGAGACAATTACTACTTTATGGTGGGATGTTGCCAGGCGCAGGATAGCTTAAGTGACGAAATGCAGACAGCACTCCTGAATTATGTCCTGTTGGATTTAAAGACTGGGGAAGAGGAGATCTTTCCAACCGCAAGAAGATATACTCGCGAAGCCCAACTCGGTTTTCTCACCGAAATAGGGCCTTATCTTTGCAACCATTATGACGACCTGGGTTCTGTGGTAAGAGCCTCCGATCCCTTCTATGAATTCCTTAAATCCTATTCCACCCGAAATCCCCACGCGGTCCTGGAAGGTTTTGCGACCCAATACAGCTACGGAGGCCGAGGCCTGTCGCTTGATATTGGCTGTCACGTGGGAGGATTTACGGCCTTACAAGCCCAGAGGTCCCGCTTGGTTTATGGCGTTGACGTCTCCTTCGAGAAGCTTTTGCTGGCCAGCCGAATTCTCAAAGGACGACCGAAAGGACTGGATCGATACCGCCTCTATCAGGAGGGAAAACGGTATCATTGGCGAAAGCTCCATGCCCCACGTTGCCAGAACATCGAGTTCGTGGTGGCCACAGGGGACAACCTGCCCTTTAAAGCCTCCAGTGTGGATACGGTCTCGAGTTGCAACGTGGTGGATATTGTCGCCCAGCCCATGAAACTCGTAGATGAGAAGGTGCGCGTGCTAAAAAAGGGGGGACTGTTGCTGCTCTCGGATCCCTATGAATTCTATGGGGCGAGGTTCAAGAAACTGGAAACCCGAAGTCGAAAATCCCCGTTGAGCATCATCAAGCAGAGAATGGCGAGCCAGATTCGAATCGTCCAAGAGGAGGATGACGTGCCCTGGATTACCCATAAGTACAATCGGAGCTACATGATTTACTACAACCACTGTTTGGCTGGAATCAAAGGCAAGTCAAAGGTGCTCCAAGAGGAGAGAAGCAACCATGCCCAGGCATGAGGGACCTGGAATCGAGAGCATGGGAAGGTCGGAGTTCTTTGCAAAATTGGAGAACCAGGCATCTGAGCAAAGGATTCCCGTTAAGGCAACGATAGAACTGACTTACGGCTGTAACCTACGTTGTGTCCATTGTTTCAATCCCACCCACAAAGCCAAAGGGGAGCTCTCGACCCAGGACTTCTACCGCATTATCGATCAGCTCGCCCAAAAGGGATGTTTCGTCATCACCTTTACCGGGGGAGAGATGTTCATGCGCAAGGACACATTTGAAATCCTCACCTATGCCAAGAAAAAGGGTTTTGCCGTCATCCTTTTCACCAATGCCACCCTGATCACGCCTGAGAGGGCCGATCAGATTCAGGCCCTTCAGCCCTTGAGAGTTGAAATCTCCATCTACGGTGCCACACCAGAAACTTACGAGAGGGTGACCCAGATTCCGGGATCCTTTGGGAGGTTTCTGAAAGGGGTCAAG
>JAZFYO010000382.1:0-7288 GCA_036443615.1 Binatia bacterium
AAGAATTGGTCACCTATCTCTTGCGGGAGGGTTCGGAACTGATCATTACCCATCACGGTGAAGAAATCTGTCTTAGAAAAGATGTGCCGGTTTCCAGAAAACTGGAAAGGAGAAAAAAATAGCGAACTTTATTGAGTCTAATAAGGGGAGTGTTATGAGCGAAGCGCTTGCTAAAAAAGACCTAGAAGCCATGAACGCCTACTGGCGCGCGGCAAATTACCTTTCGGTTGGGCAAATCTATCTCCATAACAATCCGCTGCTCAAAAGGCCCTTGACGATCGAACATGTCAAGCCCAGGTTGCTTGGACACTGGGGGACCACTCCGGGGCTCAACTTTATCTACGTTCACCTCAACCGCGTAATCAAGAATCGGGACTTAAACATGATCTACATTGCGGGTCCCGGGCACGGTGGTCCCGGGCTTGTCGCCAATACCTATCTCGAGGGAACCTACAGCGAGGTCTATCCTAACATATCTGAGGATGAAGAGGGGATGCGGAGGCTCTTCAAGCAGTTCTCGTTTCCCGGGGGTATTCCCAGCCATGTCGCGCCTGAGACCCCAGGCTCCATCCACGAGGGAGGGGAGCTCGGTTACGCAGTCTCGCACGCCTATGGGGCTGCCTTTGACAACCCCGACCTGATCGTTGCCTGCGTGGTAGGTGATGGAGAGGCCGAAACTGGCCCCCTTGCCGCCGCCTGGCATTCGAACAAGTTTCTCAATCCCGCCGGAGACGGAGCCGTGTTGCCTATCCTGCACCTCAATGGCTACAAAATTGCCAACCCGACGGTGCTGGCCCGGATTAGCCACGAAGAACTGAAAAGTCTGTTTGTCGGCAACGGCTATAAGCCCTATTTTGTCGAGGGCTCCGACCCTGAGAAGATGCACCAGTTGATGGCACAAACGCTGGATACAGTGATTGCTGAGATCAAGGCGATTCAGGGAGATGCGCGCACCAATGGGGTGACCAAGCGTCCCCAGTGGCCCATGATTATCTTGCGATCTCCCAAAGGGTGGACAGGTCCAGAGAAAGTGGATGGGAAGAAAACGGAGGATTACTGGCGATCGCACCAGGTTCCTTTCGCCGAGATGGCCGAGAAGCCGGAGCATGTCAAGCTGCTCGAAAAATGGATGAAGAACTATGGGGCTGAAGATCTCTTCGACGGCAAGGGCAAGCTGAAGCCAGAACTGGCAGACCTCGCGCCCAAGGGCGATCGTCGTATGGGCGCCAATCCGCATGCCAACGGAGGCCTGCTGCTCAAAGACCTGAAGATGCCAAATTTCCGTGACTATGCCGTCGATGTCCCAAAACCGGGCACCGTTGTAGGTGAGGCCACGCGGGTGATGGGGCGGTTTCTGCGCGACGTTATGAAGCTCAACATGGCCGAGCGCAATTTCCGGGTCTTCGGTCCGGACGAGACGGCCTCAAACCGTCTCAGTGCCCTGTTTGAAGTGACGAATCGGGCATGGCTGGCCGACCGTCTCACCGCGGACGAAGACAAGGACGCCCACCTTGCGCTGGACGGCCGTGTGATGGAGATACTCAGCGAACACACGTGCCAAGGCTGGTTGGAAGGGTATCTCCTTACCGGCCGCCACGGCCTCTTCTCCACCTACGAGGCATTCGTTCACGTGGTGGACTCCATGTTCAACCAACACGCTAAGTGGCTCAAGACCACTAGACAAGAGATCCCTTGGCGCCGCCCCATCGCGTCACTCAATTACCTGCTGACCTCTCACGTCTGGCGCCAGGATCATAATGGCTTCAGCCATCAGGACCCCGGCTTTATCGATCACGTTGTCAACAAGAAGGCCGAGATCGTCCGCGTCTATCTCCCGCCGGACGCTAACTGTCTGCTCTCGGTTACGGATCACTGCCTGCGCAGCCGCAACTACGTCAACGTCATCGTTGCCGGGAAACAACCCTCGTTGCAATACCTAGACATGGATGCAGCGGTAAAGCACTGCACAGCCGGTATCGGCATCTGGGAGTGGGCGAGCAACGATAAAGGAGACGAGCCCGATGTGGTGATGGTCTGTTGCGGAGATGTCCCCACCTTAGAGACCCTGGCGGCCGTAGACCTTCTACGGAAACATGTGCCTAACCTCAAGATCCGGGTCATTAACGTGGTCAACTTAATGAAGCTGCAGCCAGCAAGCGAGCACCCGCATGGCCTCCCAGACAAGGATTTCGACGCCCTTTTTACCACGGAGAAACCCATCATCTTTGCGTTCCACGGCTACCCCTGGCTGATTCATCGGCTGACCTACCGGCGCACGAATCACAGGAATATACATGTCAGGGGGTATAAGGAAGAAGGAACCACGACCACGCCGTTCGACATTTGCGTGCTGAACGATCTCGATCGCTTCCACCTCGTGGGAGACGTGATCGACCGCGTCCCGAAGCTCGGTTATATTGCTGCATACGCCAAGCAGGCTGTCCGCGACAAGCGCATTGAACACAAGGAATACGTTGCCAAATACGGCGACGATATGCCGGAGATTAGCAAATGGACATGGAATTGGCATGACGCATGAGGGTGTGCGCGCCGGCGAGTCCCATTGATTGAACAGACTGTGACAGAGGGGAGCGACGACGAATTGAGACGGCTCCGAGCTTGGCCGTCTACAGAGGAAATTCTTCGTAGAGCCTGGTTGGTCAATAACGGAACGCTGTGGCGGGAGCCAGGGGGATGGTGCCCATGAAGGTCCTGGTGCTAAACTGTGGGAGCTCTTCACTGAAGTTTCAGTTGATCGACTCCCATGCGGCCTCCGTTTCAGGAGGGCGGGAAAATAAGCTAGCACGAGGCCTCATTGACCGCATAGGTGATAGGGCCACATGCATGTTTACGGCAGCGGGTTGCCCGCCCCACCGTGAAACGACTGCAATCCGCAACCATGAGGAGGCGGTACGTAAGGTTCTTTCGTGGCTCGACTCCAAGGATGACTCGGGATTAGGCAAGGTAGAGGCGGTTGGGCATCGAGTCGTTCACGGCGGAGACCGGTTTACCGCCTCAGTGCTTATTGATGACGAGGTGGATGCCGCCATTGATTCCTTGAAGGACCTTGCCCCATTGCACAACCCTGCTTGCTTAAGCGGTATCCGGGCCGCGCGCGCAGTTCTGAGTTCTGCCATACCCATGGTTGCGGTTTTTGACACGGCTTTTCATCGTACGCTGCCAGATTACGCGTCGTCCTATGCGATCCCATACGATCTCTCGCTCCGCCATGGAATCCGTCGCTACGGTTTTCATGGCCTGGCTCACAGCTATCTCGCCCAACGCTATGCAGTGATCAGGGCAATACCCATTGATCGGGTCAACATCGTGACGCTTCATCTTGGAAACGGCTGTTCCGCTAGCGCTATCCGCCAGGGAAAGTCGGTAGACACATCGATGGGCTTCACGCCTCTCGAAGGGTTGGTGATGGGAACACGCTCCGGAGACCTGGACCCGGCCCTCGTAGGCTATCTCGCCCTGAAGGAGGGCCTTTCTGTCGTCGAGGTTGAAACCCTGCTCAATAAACGGTCGGGCCTCCTAGGGATTTCAGGATGGTCCCACGACATGCGCGAGCTTATGGAGCGAGCCAAGGGAGATGGGCGTGCCCGTTTGGCGATCGAAATGTTTTGCTACCGGGCGCGCAAGTACCTGGGCGCCTACCTTGCCGCTGTTGGCGGTGCCGAGGCCGTTGTCTTCAGTGGTGGGATCGGGGAGAACTCGCCCGCTGTCCGCGCCAAGGTCTGCGATGGCATGCAGTGGTGCGGGCTATCGCTGGATTCGGGACGAAACGAGGCTGTTATGGGAAATGAAGGACAGATCTCATCTGATGGCGCTCGGATTCACGCTTACGTGATCCCCACCGATGAGGAGATAGTGATCGCGGGCGAGACTGCAGGTGTGGTTGAAAAAAGCAAATCAACGTTAGGATAAAATGAAGCTTGGCACAACCAAGATCCCGTTTTTTACGGAGCCGAGCAACAACTATTCACCTCAGCGGCATCTTTTAGAGAATGCGCGGTCACAGGGTGTAGGCGATGTCATTTTCTCTGCTTTTTTTAAAGCTCCTTGATCTCCTTTTGGTTGGTCGGAGACCGAAGAGGCGCAGGAGGCCAAAAGAAATGCTAAGCAGAGCACCAGTGTTAAATTGACGGTTTTCATTTTCCCTCTCCTCTATTCTTGGTCATTTCTAAAACCGTAATCAAGCCCGCCACCCTTTATTTCTCATGCATTCTGTGTAACTGGCGTGCTTTACGCCCGTTGAGCCAAACCGACCGCCCCTGCATGCTTCTTTAGCCTCATGGTAATCTTGCCGTCCTCTTGCATCTACTTTCATTACTTGTTTGTCTGGAAGGTATGCACAACCGAAAAGAATAGCTATGAAAAGGAAACAACTATACTTGAGTGAGATTCTAATCATTGCGGCCTCTGGGCTTTTCGTCGGACCGGAGTTAGTATTCTCTCTGCCTTTTTAGTCTCTCAATCTCTCTTCTCTGACGCTCGAGTTCCAATTGGGTCTGGCGCATCTGCTCTTGCTGATACTTCTCCTCCTGCTCCTTTTTCTGCCTCCGATCCCCGATCAGGGCACCGCCCAGAAGCCCGACCGCAGCGCCTATACCCGCCCCTGCCGCAGCATTTCCTGTGGCGGCTCCAATGATAGCGCCTAAACCGGCGCCTACGGCTGTACCACCAATAGCCCCCTTCTCTCTAGTGGTTAATGGCTGAGAGCAGCCCAGGGAGCCTGTGATAAGAGAAATAGCGATAATAGTCACCAGAGTTTGTTTCATATCGACTCCTTCCTTAGTTAGTTTGTAGTCTAGAGTCTTGAGTCTGTAGTCTCTAGTCTCAGGAGTAAGGTCTCCAGACTCCGGCCTTTAATTTTTCAGCTTTATGGTAACACCGGCCGGACCGAGGCTAAACTTTACACCTTGTGTGACACCCGTCACGTTGATCAGGACGTCGTTCTGGTTTTGCATTACCATACCTCCACCGCCACCGGCCAGGGCGATACCAGCCTTGGCAGCCAGGTAGGTCCCTGCGAAGTCAGATGCCTTCTTCAAATTGTAGACATTACCCGTAGCGCTCACACTCGAAAAGCCCAGATCTATGAGGCTGAGGCCCGATATTGAAAAGGCGTGGTCTTTGCCCTTGAACTTAAGCGTACCATCGCCCCAGGTGACCCCGATACCGATGGCGATCGAGGTGGCCTTAACCTCCATCGTCGCAGAAGGGGTTTTTTCCTGGGCTGCCGCGGTGGTCCCTACTGTGATGCGATTAGGATCCAGATGCTGACCTAGGGCGACGACCGCCTCAGCAAAATACTTGTGCGGATTTTTTCTGCAGTGTTTTTCCAGCCAACCCAGCAATTCCTCGAAACCCATTCGACCGGTAACGTCATAGGTGTCGCTCACATAGTAATTGTGTGCGGTCAAAAAACCAGCCACCCAATGTCTGACTATACGTTCCGTAATCTCGTATTGTTCGGGCGTAAAGTCCTTCATGCGCTTCTCACGAAACTGGATGTAGACATCGCAGGATTTCTGTCCTGCCCCAAAGGCGTAAAACCTGCCTTTTTTGTCAACGGCCAGTGTGTTGGGGATTCCAACCGTCATTACGAGAAGTGCAATAGCCGAAGCGACTGATGAGCGCAAAGCCCTCATACCTGGATCTCCTTTCTCTAGTCCCCCTTCTTAGGTGTAAAAAACATATCAAAAGCAAAGTGCCTTTGACAACTGGTAAAATGAGCCGGGCTGAAGGTTTACTTCCGCAGGCTGAGAATGACCTTTTCCCTTCAAGAACCTAATGTCTCCATCTCTTCGCCCGGCATTATCTCAAACGGACGGCGGGCGAAACATAAGTCTTACCCTGGAGCACTTTCTGGATCGCCGGAATCAAATCCCAAGCGGCAGACCGCAATAGGACAAATCCTGAAACCCCCGAAGCCAGGGTCTCTTGCACAACCGTCGGTTCGTCATGAACGCTTAGAATAATCACTTTCAGCTCGGAGTTCCGATCCTTGAGCTGGTGCACGGCATTGACCTCATGAAAGGTCGGCATGGAGAGATCTGCCACTGCGACATCGGGCTTGAGCTTGTCAGCGGCCTCGAGGAGCGAATTCGTGTCGCTTACCATCCCCACAACCTCAAACGTGGGTTTTAGTAAATAGTTTAACCCTTCGAGCATGAGCACATGACTGTCGGCCAGGAGTACGCGGGCTTCTTTCATGGTCCTTCCAAGGTGCATCCTCATCAGAGGGTGAATCTGTCTCGACCAGCACCTTGGAGTGTAGCAAGAGAAAATCACTCCTGTAGCTCGTAAAATTACTAGTTTTCAGAATAAAATTTACGAGGTTCTACGAATTTTCAGAAGGTAAAAACCCTGGTTGACTTAACCCATTACCTTCGTTGAAAGGGACAGGGGGGTATGCCTGTTTTGGGGCTATCTGGTCAATTTGACGGCTGATTTATAACGGAGTTTTAGCAGGAAAAGATCAAATATCGGTCAAACCGAGACGATGCCGTGCTTGATCGCATACTGGATCAAATCGGCGTTGGTACGGAGTCCCAGGGATTCCATTACACGGTACTTGTGAAATTCTACCGTTCTGGTCGAGATGTTCAAAATTGAGGCAATTTCCTTGGCAGAACGACCTTCAGACGTCAACTGCAGCACCTCCCGCTGTCGGGGAGTCAGCTCGATGACGGCCTTCCGGCGCCGGTGAGACTCGCTCATGAAAGATTCCAGCACATCTTTGGCGATCATCGGTGTCAAATAAATTCGCCCGTTTAGTACCTCTTTGATTGCTGTGATGAGCTCCGAGGGAGCGGCGTGTTTCAAGACATAACCCGATGCGCCTGCTTCAAGGGCCCTAGTAGCATATGTCACGTCCGGGTGCATGGTCAGAAAAACAATCTTTACCTTCGGAGTGACCTTCTTGATCTGATGTACGGCCTCGATCCCGTTCAGCAAAGGCATCGAGATGTCGGTCACAATGACGTCAGGATTGAGCTTCTCGGCAGCTTCCACCAATGCCCGACCGTCTTCCACTGTCCCGACAAGTTCGAATTCCTGCTCTAAAATGGTCCGTAACCCTTCGACAACGATCTTGTGGTCGTCAGCTAACAGCACGCGTGGCCGAGTCATACGCTTCCCCCAATCAAAGGTGCACGGACTTCAATGGTTGTGCCACGTGCCGGCTCAGACTGTATGGATAGACTGCCTTGTATCAGCCTTACTCGCTCCTCCATACTGGCAAGGCCTAGGCCTGGCTTCCTCCGCGCCTGTGCAAGAT
>JAZFYO010000383.1:0-3408 GCA_036443615.1 Binatia bacterium
ATTTTGGGCCTTGAATATCATTTCGGTCTGCCTCTCGCTTTCGTCTACGAAGAGATCAAAGCTCCTAGTCTCGTTCTCTTGATGGAGATGGGTTCTCGTCGTTGTCTGGATGAAAGCTGCCGGTCCCTTGACACGGCGTTCTTTAGTTTCAATTCTTCCGGTGCCCTTGTCTTTCTCAGGCACCAAGATCACAATTTCCCCCTCACTCTGGAAAGTTCGGATCGAGTAATCAGCGTCCTGACCCCCTAACATCTCGGCTATGACAACCACCTTGTGGCTGAGGTCTTCAGGCAAGTAGAAAAGGGCCTTTGGTGTTGCGCTCGATATGAACTGGACCGACTCGGGGGGAAAAAAGCGTCCGACGCCTTGCACAAGGAAATTCTTGCCACCGGAGCTTTCTCCCTTGATGTTGATGCTTATAGGTCGGCCGAGCAAGCGGCTGGTGAAGGCTAGGTAGAGGGCTGTTTTGTTGTCCTCCTCCCCTACACACCCTAGGTGCTCCGTGTCCTCAAGAAATTTGAGCAAGAGGTCCTTTCTACGTAATAGGGCCGTCGCCTCATGTCGCTCCTCTTGGCCCATGTCCTTGGCGACGCTTATCTCCTTCGATAGCGATGCCTCTAGCTGCTTTCTCTCCCGTTCCGCTTTCCATGCGCGCCACCACTTGGCGTGTTGATGGAATGTGGGGTGTTTGAGGCCGATTCGATCGAGTCCTGGAAATTTCGTAATGCCAAAGTTCAGGAGGTAGTCATCGAGGCCAATTTTTTCCTTGCCCTCTTGCGGAATCACCACCACCAGGACCTTTGCCCCCTTTCCTTCTAGTTCCCTCATCAGTGCAGTCACGGCCCGCTGTAAATCGGGGCGCGTCCAGACGTCAGAATCGGGGATGATCTCAACGGGGCGATTAACCCAAGCGATCCCGTCAATCTCGACAATCGACTCACCGGTCTCACCGTCCACCCAATTCCACAGGCCACCAATACCAACACAGTTTAGACCTTCTTGGACCCCCCTTGCCGCTTTCTTCTCGCCTTCGACGAAACGTAAGGGTGCCGACGGGTTTGCCAAGGCGTCTCGCACAGGGGGCAGTGTATACAGATGGCAGCCGGTATTTTTCTTTTGCAGGTATTTGATCTTGTGCCCATCCTTGTCTCTAAAAGCAGGGAAGACCTTAAACCTAGTGAAGTCCAACCCGGGGTAGGGGAAAGCGAGGGCCGACTCCACCCTCTGCGGATTCCATCCAAGCTCTTTGGGAATATCCTGAGGCCGAACAGAATGGAGACCCATTAAGTCAATTGTGTCGTCGTTAATCCCGCTTTCCCGCAAGTCGGCTAGGTGCTCGGGATGAAAGTCTGATTCTTTCAGCATTTCTCTCCAAGATTATCTTTCCTCTCAAAGCCTGGATCTCGATTTTCCTTCCCGTCCCTGGGCGAATCTCCCAGAGGTTCACGCATCTTCTTCTCGACATGCACCACAAAATCCTTGTAATTCTTTTTTTCGCCAAGAAATTTGAATCCGACCTGATCGCCCAGCCCCGCTCCTTGTCTTCTGAGTTCGTTCTCAATAACGGTAGTGCACCAGACGGTATAGATCTGCCCGTCCGCCTCAGAACGGATATCAATGACAGTGCGCTTGCCAAATTTGGTATCCACGGTACGAAGACCGGTTACAGCCTCACCCGCAATGTAGTCTTCGGGGTTTTCAGGTCTCCAGCTGTTACCACTACTTTTCTTCATCTTCCGAATTATTTCTGAAATCGCCATAATATTCTCCTTATAATTTATGTTCTTCATGAGGGAGTACCGAGGCACCGGAGGTGCTCTCTCAAACAAGCTGGCTTTTTGATTAGCCGTCCCGAGTGAAAGAATGCCATTTTCATCCAAGAGGCTACGAGGCCAACGCAAGTTCGACTGCGAAGCAGTTGACAACCTAGGGCTGTTGCGATCAAAAAAAGGAAATTGCCTCATCGTTTTTCCTTTACCCCCGGTCTGGTTTGGCCGCCGCCGGGGGCTTTTTATTTACAATTCAAGCCTCATTCGGCTCTCCGCTTTGCCCGTCAATATTCGTTGCGCTCGCTCGCGTACTGCTTGCCGTAAAAATTCACTCCTGCTGATCCCTTCAAGAGAGGCGGCTGCCAGATATAAGTTGGCATCCCGTGCTGGAAGTCTCACGGAAGTCGAGACCATTTGCTTCTTGGTATGGATTTTTTTAACCATGTTAAGTACGCTTTAACTACACTTTGGGATCATTGTGAAAGTCACTTTATTGAGCCTTTAAGATGACCGGAAAAGACCCGGCAGAAGCTGACGTTGTGGCGCTCTTGTTGAAGGAGATGGCAACCAAAGAGAGGGATGTTGCCGGTTTCCAAGCACGCTTCTTGAACGGCCGGTTGTTGTCGAAAGGTAAAGTGGAGAATTGGATTAAAAAAAAGGCGAAAGGCGATGGGCCGGCCACGGCATGGCTCGATATTCCGCTTCCCTCGAAGTTTAAGTTTCAGATTAATAGAAAAACTGGCGCTATTTTTACGAAGCCGCGATTTACTGTTTCGAAAAAGCATCCTGCATTAGGTGTTCATTACAGACTCCTGGCCTACGGAGTACCTCAAGATCGTTGGGAGCGAGTCGTGCATACACGGGCAGGCGGTGTTTTGGAACAGCTCAGACAGATAAGTGTCCGCCTAGCTACGCGCTACGGCTGGGATGAAGGACAAGCAACACTTTTTGTACTTACTGGTCTTATCCCTCTCCACTATCCAATCAGGGTCACAGTCGACCGTGATAAAATCAACTTGCGGGTTGATCCCACTATCACTCCCCGTCAGTTCGTCGATTCTTATCGTCGTATACGTCGGCAAGTGCTCACCAGACGCACTAGAACTTTAAGCACAAAACATCTCCGCCTGGCCATGTTCCTGGCAGAATGTGAACCCTCGACGAAATGGGAGGAACGCTTAAACATTTGGAACGGAACCTATCCCCCTTGGAATTATGATGATGTTATCAATTTTAGGCGGGACTGCCTTCAGGCCCGAAATCGCCTTCTTAACCCAAAAATCTCTCTGAGCAGGGTCTTGGTATTCAACACAAAGGAGCGTAAGAAGGGAAGAAAACTACCGCCGAAGTAGGGTCACGACCAAGGAGTCGGATCAAGTACGCCGGCTAGCCAAGAAAGCAACCATGAATGGAACGGAGCCTCTTACCTCAAATTCCCAGGGACGAGTCTGGAAGTAAACCCCATCGATGGCCAAATACCTCTACCGCACCTGTCCGAAGTGTAAGGACTACCTGGGCGTTGTGGCCTGAACCACCAGAACTAGTAAGGGAGGTCCCGATTGACGCCCGTTGCCTTAAGTACGGCTTCAAATTGGCCTGGAAGGTTATGTTAGGGAGAAACCCCACGATTGCGCTAGAC
>JAZFYO010000384.1:0-6449 GCA_036443615.1 Binatia bacterium
AGCCTCGAAACTCGCTGCGCTCAAACACTCGATGCTGCTTTTCCTCAGCTTCGCAGAGGCTGCCAACGCCTCAGAACCAATCTTTCGCTCAGGCACGCCAGCTCCCTTTGCATCGGGCGTGGGCTGAAGGGGCTTGCTGAGCGAAACACCAAAGATAGACAGTCGCAAGTGCACGGTCAGAGGGGTGCGAGGTTGAAAGCCGTGGGCACGTGAACGTTCAGGTTGGTGCAGGCCATTATCTGAGGAATAAGCACCCTTGGGGCAGGATCGGGCGGGGCCCTAATGGTAGCGGCCCATTGCCCACGGCTGGAGACCTGGTGCCCCGAGGACAACCAAGCAAGCCCCGGCAGGGTCGCTGCGGGAGGTCCGTGAAGCGAAGGAAGTCCCCGAAGCCCTAAGTATCAGGAATGGACAGGGTGCAATCGTCATCTCCCCCAGTCGGACACGTTCAAAGAGACATCTCGCACCACACTTTCTGACGGAGAGCCCTCCGCACCTTGACATGTTCATGCTAGATCAGGGATTTTATAGGGACGAATGCACGGATGACTGAACCAGATTCTCGCTTTCGCCTTGATATAGATCCCTATGACTGAAGCACGTCCCCCGAAGAAGGCATCTACTGTGATTCTCAGCCGCCCTGAGATCAGGGGAAAATTTGAGGTCTTCATGACTCGCCGACCCCCGGGGATGAAGTTCTTCGGTGGAGTCTATGTCTTTCCAGGCGGCACTGTCAGAAAAAGTGACTGCTCTGAGGAGATGTTGAGCCGTTGCCACGGGCTCTCCCGGACAGAGGCCCAGAGGATTCTCGGGAATCATCTAAGTCCAGAACTTTCCCTGGGCCACTGGGTGGCGGGGATCAGGGAGCTCTATGAAGAGGTCGGGATCTTTCTCTGTGTCAAAAAAAACGGCAAACACTTAGATATGACGCAAGAGAAGCACAGAGAGAGAATGGCTCAGAAGCGCGAAGCCCTGGTAGGGGGTGCCATAGATTTCCGGGTACTCCTTGAGTCAGAGGGACTCTATTGCGACGTGGGAAGTCCGGTTTTCTTCTATCACCGCGTCACACCGGAGAGCTATCCCATGCGATTTGATACCTGCTTCTACCTTGCCGGTATACCATCGGGTCAGACCCCGCTTTCCAGCTCGCAGGAAGTAGCGGAGAGCCTTTGGATTACGCCCGAGCAGGCACTGATTCAATTCCAGAAAGGTGACTTCCCTTTGATGCCCCCCACCCTTTACTCGCTCAGGACACTCGCTGATATCGATTCTTGGCAGAACCTCTGCGCCAAGTATCCATTGCGCTGAATCTGTTTTCGGGATATTGGAAAAGCCATAGGGGGAAACATGCAGCCAAAGATCGCCACTGAAATCGTCAATTCGTTGAAGGAGGCCGGCATCGATTTTGTAGCTAGCCTTACAGAGGCCAACCTACACGAACTGGTCATGCTCCTGGAAAAAGATCCGGGAATTCGCCATGTGCCGGTGACGCGCGAGGAGGAGGGGGTTGGAATCTGCGCCGGGGCCTATCTTGGAGGGAAGCGGCCAGCCATGGTCATGATGAACGCCGGTTTTCTATTATCAACCAATGCCCTCGCGACTGCCTGTATCCAACCCGGCATCCCAATCCTGATGCTGATCGGTCATAGCGGCGGTTTTGGCGAGGAAAATCCGAGCCATGCCACTTTGGGAATGATAACCGAGCCGGTGCTGCAGGCAATTCATATCGTGTATGAAAAGGTGGGACGGCTTGAGGATATTCGTCCGACCATCCTCGAGGCCCAGACCCTAGCCCGTTCCTCACGCAGGCCTACGGCCATTTTGCTTAACAAGGAGGCCCTGAGATAGAACAATGAAGCGATTTGATTGCCTTAAAGCAATTGCCCCGCACTTCCAGGACGAACTCGTGGTTACAAACCTTGGCGGAGTGCGTCACGAGTGGTATGCAGCCCGTACCCACCCGGGGAACTATCACCTACAGAATCTCGGTCTCACCTCCTCCGTTGGCCTTGGCCTGGCCCTCGCCCTTCCGCATCGGAAGGTCGTAGTGTTCGATGGGGACGGATCTCTGCTCCTGAACCTGGGGAGCCTGGCCACGATTGCGAATCAACATCCCGGGAACCTCATTCACGTAGTCTTTGACAATAGCTGTTATGAGTCCTCACGTGGAGCACCGACCGCAACGGCACGATCCACTGATCTAGCCGCCATCGCCAGGGGCGCCGGATTTGCTAACGTGATTTTCACTCAGAACGTGAAAGAATTTGAAGCGGGATTTTTGCAGGCCCTGAAGAGCTCCGATCTCCATTTCATCCTTGCCAAGGTTGAGCCAGGAGCAGGAAAGGTTCCCCCTGCGCCACTGGATTCAACGGAGAACAAGTACAGTTTTGTCCGCTACATTGAAAAAACCGAAAAAATCGAGATTCTCGTTTCTCCTCCGTCAAGGGCCTCCGAAATTCAGGAGAAGTAATTTTCAGGTCGGGATGCCGGCGAGGCGCCTAACGGCCCAGGGCACGCCATAGTAACAGCCCCCCTACGAAGATGAAGATGAACGAGAGAAACACCTTCATCTTCTCCCCATCCACCCGATTGTTGATGAAGGGTGAGACCTGGCCGCCGAAGGCCACGGCAGGAATCGTCATGAAGAGTATATTCCAGTGCACGTTCAACTCGCCTGTCGAGAAGACATAGGCGTGCACTAAGGTCGCCGGCAAGACCGTTGCGAACACGATCAGAATCCCAGTCCCAACCGCCACGCGGACAGGCAAACTGTGGCGGACAATCAGGCTCGTCGTTGTCAATTCACCGATCCCGATTCCTGTAAGGCCGACGAGAATTCCGCCCATTGCCGACCAGGCAACACCAAAAGGGCCGTGATCATAGGTGTACCAGTACCTTCGCCCCATCATGTCTACCCTGGTCGGAGGGCCATCGCCTCCGGATCTCCCCTCTGCATCCACCCCGCCTCTTTTGAAGGTGAAAAGGATCGTCCCCGAGAGCAGTACCATCATTACCCCAAGCAAACCCATGATGATGTGTCCCGGAACGTTATGTGCCAGGAATCCGAAACCTACCGCTACAGGGATAGAAACGAGAAGCACCTTTTTTGCAATGGCAATATCGACCAGCTGTCGTTGCAGATAGCCGAGAAGGGCACTCCCGAACCCGAATACCTCAATCGAGAGGGCGAGAAAGACCGCTTCAATCGGCACAATCTTTACGCCGGCAATTAAAGGAAATAGGAGAATGAAGATAGGAGAAAAAAAGACAGCCCCCTCCACGCTGGAACTGGTTGCCATCAGGCAAACGCAAAACGCGATTGGAAGCATCCACCAGAACTCAAAAACGTATTCCAACACGCCCCGCCTATCTCCCTTGGAAAAAATCCGCCTTCAGCTCATTGTCCTTTGAAATGTAATGGTCTCCCCCGCCGTAACACAGTACAGACCTCGGTATGAGCCTTTCTTCGCGTGATGTCCTAAATTACTAAAATCTTCAGTTTGTTCTTGGCGCCTCTGCCTACCTTGGTCCGAGGGTAGCGGCGGGTAAGGAATTCTAAAATTCCCTTACCCAAGACACGTTCCTCGGCGGATCCCTCTGAGAAGCTAAACCCTATATAAAATAGATCATCAGGGTCCAATGCCCTCTCTTTCTTCAGGGCTTCAAGGAGGGGAAAGGCTGAAGAGCGGTAAAGTTCCCCAAACAGCGCTATCGCCTGGTCTTCGCGCCGAGCCGTGGGGGCAATGCGATGGGGACGGTCTTTGACGTGGGCTATGGCCAGGATAAACTTGTCCTCGACATTGAAAGTAGAAAACCCTTTGAGCAAGGAAAAAAACCTCTTCGCCTCTTTGTATTTCTTGCGCCTCTTGAGCTGAGTCCCGCAACTGGCAAGCTGAGTATAAGCATAGTCTTCATCAACGCCTTTTAGAAAGTGCAGGTACGCTCCCTGGATTCGGTCTGCGGCTTCTACCGCCCCCCGAAGGCGTTGCCAGATTTCGCCCAGGGTGTCTCGCCGCCATTTTCCCTCACCCGTCACGAGGATCTCGGCAATGGCCCAGGCTTTACTCGCGTCGTCACAGGAAAGAAATTCTTTGGTAAGTGGAGTGCGGGCCGCCGGAATCCTGCGCAACGACCTGGCGGCAGCCTCCCTCCGAGCATTATCAGAGTCCCCAAGCTGCCGCACCAGGGTCCGTACCGCCACAGGTGAGTCGAACTCACCCATTTTATTCAGGGCAAACTTTTGCACTGCAACGTGAGGGCTCTCCAACAAACGAGAGAGAACGGGCTGGTATTTTTCCGGCAAGGGATGCGATTCCAGAAGTTCCAGCGTCAAGCGCACGAGATCAGAAAACTCTGGTTCTTCCAGCACCGGCAGCAATCGGGCAACTTCATCTTGGTGCAAATCTTTTCCCCGCAGGCAGTGAAGAAGGGCAACCAGGGCATGGAAACGAACACTATGGTGGTTCCCGGCAGATACAAAACCCAGGAGCCATCGACGGGCCTGTGGTCGCCCGAGCTGACCCAAAATCCGAATAGCAGAGATCAATGCGGTGCGCTGAGCTTGATCGTCAAGGTTAGCGGCAAAGGAATGTACTTCTTTGTAGAGATCCTCCTGCTCTTTTTCCTTCATCACGCGCAGGGCTATGGTCACATAGTCACAAGTCGCCTTGTTGACCTCGACGTCTCCCTGGGCGAGAAGATCGAGGAGTGCCTTCCACGAAGCCTTACTCCGCACCGCACACAAGACTCGGGAGGCGTTGATCCGCCAACCGGTGGTCGCCGCCCTAGCGGCCTGGAGCAAGGGGCGCACACCAGCCTGACCGAAGCCGGAAAGCAGTCGGACGGCCCGCTCCCGTACATCCTTGTCCTCGTCACCCAGGAGAGGGAGGAGTCGCGGAATTCCTGTCTTGGGCTTTGCCTCTTCGAAGTAGCGTAGCGCGTAATCCCTGAGCACCATGTTCGTATGCTCCAAGGCTTTGCCGGCAGTTTGTACTACGCTGTTGTCCTGCAGCTTGAGAGAGCCCAAAACCAGCAGCGCCGCGCAGCGGTGCTCGGTGCTGCCCTCGCTGGCCAGTTGAAGAAGGCTCTGGAGAGTTTTGTCGATCTTCACAGTTAGACGTTTACCTTATCATTCCAGTCTTTGTAAGTTAGTAACATCCAAACACTTTGCGCAGCGAGACCTATGGAGCAGACGCGAGAGGGGTGCCCTGGAGCAGCCTGTGATTAACTTTCCTACACATAAGCGTCCGCGTCATCAGAAGTTCCAATAGAATGTAAATGACTGATATCTCCCCATGTCTGCAGCATCCAGCTCCCTTTTTCGTAATAGAAGACGTTTATGCTCGCGTTTGTAAATTCAAAGCGGCGAGGAGCCTCAAGTGGAATAGAGAGTGTGTGCCTGAACAGGGCGTTTAGAACCCCTCCGTGAGTAACAACAACTATAACTTCTCCCAAATGCTTTTGGGCGAACTCTTCAAAGCAGCTGATATTGCGCTGTACTTGCTGCCGTGCACTCTCTCCCTGAGGGATGACGTAATTAGGACCGCTGGTCCTATGCTGACGGTATTCCTCGGGGTAGGCCTTTTGAATTTCCTCGCCCTTAAGCCCCTGAAAGATGCCGAGGTTTCTCTCTCGCAGGCGTTGATCAACAAGAATGGCATGACCCGTTGAGTCGGAGATCAACTTGGCAGTCTGGTAAGCTCTACCGAGATCGCTGGTATAGAGTGAGGTAAAGCTATATTTTGCCAATCGTTGAGCTAGGGCTCCGCCCTGGGCAATACCCTTGGCAGTCAGTGGACTATCGAGGAAGCCCTGCCGCCTGCTTTCTAAATTCCATTCTGTTTCGCCGTGTCGTATTACGATCAGCTGTGTATTTTCCATAGTTGTCAAAATATCCAAAGACCCCTGAGCCAACCACGGTCAGGACAAGTCTAGAAAGAAATGTGCACGCGACGAGCCGCGGGATACGCTAAGAATCAACAACGGCGATCGCGGAAATCTCCACCAGGCACTTTGGATCCGCGAGCCGTGAGACTTCTACCAAAGTGCCAACGGGACGCTTACTCCTCTCAAAGTACGTGTTGCGCTCTTTGTCCCCTTCCTTGAGATAGAGGTTCATATCGGTCGTGTAGATGGTCATTCGAACCACGTCAGACGGCTTGGCACCTGCCGCGGCCAGCATCTTGACGATGTTCTCGATGGTAACACGGACCTGAGACGCCATGCCTCCATCGCCGATAAACTGACGGTCCTTGTTCTTTCCGGTCACGCCGGAAAGATGAATGTGTTTCGTCCCGGTAGAGGTGATCACCATGGTATAGGTATCGTCACGAGGTAAAAATACATCCTTGGGATTTATGTGCTCCAAAGGCATTTTTACTGTCCCCCCTATTAATAGAATATTGCTCGACCACCAGGTGGCAGGGGCATCCCTCTGAGGACCACCGCTC
>JAZFYO010000385.1:0-2465 GCA_036443615.1 Binatia bacterium
ACAGTTTATTTATTCAATGTAAACCTCGCCTCTTGAGGCGGGCACAAAGCCGATGGGGTTTCCAAAGGGGAGAAGCGGAAGCTCTCCCCTTTGGTCGAACCCGGGGATTCAAACCCCGTGTTCGATATAACTTGATAGACACCCAATGTGGGTCTCATGGATCGTGATAGTTAGAGGCGTCGTGCTGAATTGTGTTGATAAATGCAAGCACTAAAGGTCGGTCGGCGCTTTTGGCTAAACGTGAGAGGTGAGATATCAGCTCTCTTCTTCGTAAAAACGTACGGTAGCCTCCCTTTTCGTATTTACTAATCTCAGGGAGACTCTCGCCGTAGATGATAGCCGCCTTCGAATCCCTTAGGGTTTGCGGGAGGTTGTCTGCGAGTTCGAGCCCCTGGCCGGCGTTGTTGCCGATGACCACGTAATCGGTGGAATCTCCAAGATCTTTCAAGGTCTGGATGATTCCTGGGATAGAAACCTGATCCCAGGTTTTCATTTCTCTCCGTGTCTGCTGCAGCGTCAAAGGCGTGGGGTATCCATCCGCGACTCGATAGGCACCATCCCCTTTGGTTAAACGGCTCCATGGGAACGGTGGAGCCGCGACGAAATGGCCGACCGTCACCTCATTGTCCATAATCAGAACCCCATACCGATCACGAAAGAGGAGTGAAAGCTCAAAAGAGATTGTCATCTTCGCCTCAGCGCAGGGGTTCAGGGGTTAAATATTTCCAATCGCTTGCTGTGCACCATGGTGCTGCCACTATAACTCAACCTTGGAGACTTTTCATCAGGGAGGGCAATGGCAGATCGAATGGACACGCGTTCCAACGTTGCGCTCAACACTACCTTTATCGTAACCGTGGACATTATCTTTGTCAGTGCGGTCCTGTCGCTCATGAGAGGAACAAGAGTTGAGCCGATGCCGGGGACATTGCCACATTGGCAATAATCGGAGACTAGAAGATGCAGGGGCCCTCCTCTATTTCCAGAGGGTGAACAGGCCGATTCCGATAAAGAGCAGGCCGGAAACTAGTTTTAGGACTTTTGGGCTGATCAGGTCGCCAGCTTTTGAGCCGATTAGAACAGCTATTAAAGAGATTAGAAACAAAGCTGAGCAGGCGCCTAGAAGAACCACCCACTTGTTGTAATGAGGATTACCTGCAAAGGTGAGAGTAGCGATCTGGGTCTTATCACCCAATTCCGCGAGAAATTCAGCTATAAAGATAGTAAAGAGCTGTTGAGTCATTTTTTTTCTGTCCTCCAACCGATTTCGGGCCTCTTTTCTCCTTCCGTTAAGACACCAACCTGTTGAGCATCCACTTCCTTAGCCTTATTGACACAGATTCCACGGTTTGTTAAGCGTCCATGCAACCTCTATCAGCGATGGCTGGGAATGGAGAATCAATGATGTTTAGAAGGAAGCCCATTAGATGGCCCAATAATGCAAGGATAGCCATAACCACTTGCGTCGTTACGGAGAGTTGGCCGGATAATCTCGGGACGGGGAAATCCCTTCAATCGGAGTTTCGCAAGGGATTGCCTTCCAACGCCAAGTTTAAACGTGATAATTGCTCGATTACAGATCGCCAGTATGGAGAGAGGGTGGGGGGTCTATCGGGTCATGGAGATTCTACGCCGGGAGGGAATCAAGGCAAGTTTTTTCGTTAACGGCTACACAGTAGAGGCCTTTCCTGACATGATGAAACGGATCGTGGCCGAGGGGCACGAGCTTTGCTCTGAGAACTGGCGGCACGAGTATGTCTACATGATGACCCAGAAGGAGCAACGCAATGATATCAAGCGCACGGTCAACGTCTTCCAGAAGATCCTGGGGTTTAAGCCGCAGGGTTACATCATGCCAGGGGAACGGCCAACAGACGATACGCCAAAAATTTTGATCGATCTCGGTTATAAATACTGGATGTGCTTCCTCCACGAAGATCTACCCTACGTTCTTAAAGTAGGTCGTGGAGAGCTTGTGCTCACCTCCTATGGAGTCTGGATGACGGACCACAGGACAGGCCGCGCTGATGCCGGGAGGACCCCACGGGAGCTGCTCCAGATTTGGAAGGACCACTTTGATTGGATCTATGAAGAGGGAGGAGATTATCCTGGATTTATGAGTCTCGGACTCCATCCGTTCTTAATCGGCAGACCCTTCAGGGCGATAATCCTCAGGGAATTTTACCGCTATGCCAAAGGCCACGCTGGAGTTTGGTTTCCCCGCGGTATTGATCTGGCAAACTACTGGCTGGAAAACTGCCATGATAACCTGGTGGAAAAGTGGCCCAATTACGGGACTGGATTGGCCTACGAGAAAACCCAGATGATGGTGCGATGAGCTCATAGCAACTTGACAGGCCCCATGATTTTATTAATTTAATGTAAACCCCGCCTCTTGAGGCGGGCACAAAGCCGATGGGGTTTCCTAAGGGGAGAAGCGGAAGCTCTCCCCTTTGGTCGAACAT
>JAZFYO010000386.1:0-2539 GCA_036443615.1 Binatia bacterium
ACAATTCGGGCAAAATGGCATAAAAGGACGATAGGTATCCGGATAGGCAGTGTGTGTAGGACTCAACTTAAGATTGTCGTATCCAAGGGAGGGACCAAACAATGAGCACAGCAGCACTCGCGCGTGAAGCCGAATCTGTCGTGGCCAAGGAAATTCTTGTCTCCGCGGACTCTCATATCAACGAGCAAAATGATCTGTGGGAGTCGCGTTTGCCTGCTTCCCTTAAGGACCGGGCGCCCAAATTCCCTCCCCGACAGTCCGCTGGGCAGAAGCCGGGCGGCTATGACCCCAAGGCACGCCTCGAGGAAATGGCCGTGGATGGTGTCACCGCCGAGGTCCTCTATCCCACCTTAGGGCTGCGCCTTTATGCCATGGAGGACGCCGAGGCCCAGGAGGCCTGTTTCCAAATCTCCAACGACTGGCTCATCGAGTACTGCCAGGTAGCCCCGGACCGGCTGTTGGGCATCCCCATGATCTCCATGTATAATCTCGATCACGCCATCAAAGAACTGGAGCGTTGCAAGAAAGAAAGTATGAAGGGTTGCCTCATATGGCAGGTCCCACCAGAGAACCTCTCCTTTGCCACTGATTACTACGAGCCATTCTGGGAAGCGGCCCAGGATTTGGATATGCCGGTCAACCTCCACATCCTCACGGGCTTTAATTACAGCCGCTTCCTGGGGACCCGAAAGGGCATCGAAGCCTTCCGGGGCAGCGTCAACCTCAAACTGGCAGACGCAGCCAATGCGCTGTTTGAAATCGTTTTTTCAGGCGTGTTTGAACGCTATCCCCGCCTCAAATTCGTTCTCGTGGAGAACGAAGTGGGCTGGATCCCCTTTTACCTCCATGAATGGGACAAGTATTACAAGCGTCACAGCCCTCGGAATCCGATTTCCCTCACCAAGTTGCCGAGTGAGTACGTAAACAAGCAGGTTTACGCCACCTTCTTCAGCGACCCCACGGGGGGACACCTGTTGGACTGGTGGGGCGCCGATATCTGCATGTGGTCTAATGATTATCCCCATCCCGCTTCCACCTGGCCCAATTCACGCCAGGTCATCGCAAAGGAGCTGGGCCATTTACCCCAGAACGTCCTGCGAAAGGTCCTGCGAGAGAACGTGGTACGCCTGTACAATCTCAAGGACCCTGGGGTGTCCGCGTAACCAGCAATAGAAACCTTAAAAGGAGTCAACAATGGCAAAGAAAATGCAGCCGGAGATCAGGCCCAAATCGGAAGTGTTTTCACTGAAGACACCCTACCTCGCTTCCGGCCGTATCACGAAGCTAGTATCGAAGACAGATGGTCTCTGGATTCACACGAAGATAAACGCAGAGGGTGGTGAAAATGCCCTGCACTGCCACACCCATGAGGATCACGCCTTCATCGTACTCGAGGGCGAGGGGACCTTTTTTGATGAAGAAGGGAACGAGACGACAGTGAAACCCTTCCAGGGGATCATGATTCCCAAGGGGGCCTATTATCGCTATTTGAATACCGGCAAAGGGAATCTGATGGTGGTGCGTGTGGGGGCGGGAATCAAGAAAGCTGGTGTAGCGTCGCGCATCGACCCCGATGGGAAACCGATTCACACTGACTCGGAAGAAAACAAGCATATTGAAGGTGTCCCAATTCCCGGCAAGTTCTTTGGTGAGTAACTCGAAAAACACCTTGCCTGACCCACCGCGCTTTTTGTTTAATAAGGATACCGTCTCGGAGCTTCATGAAAACTTCGCGGCGGTCAAGTCAGGATACTTGAGGGTGGATCCCCACATGGTTGAACCGGTGCCCGGACAGAATCCCGAAGGAAGAGATCCGATTGTCCGTTAGTCTATTACCAATGAAGACAGGCAATGCATGACAACAACAACAAAATTTATCGCGCCAAGACGCCAAGAGTTTTAACCGCAGATTCTCGCCGATTATCGCAGATAAGGAGTCGGACATTCTACCGCAGAGAGGCAGAGGGCGCAGAGGGAAAGAAGACTACAGACTACTGACCACGGGACAACGGACCAGAAAAATTAGAAAGACAGTAGGCAGTGAGCAGAAGGACGCTATGCGTAGATGGCTAATCCTCACTCAGTACTCAGTACTCAGCACTCGAAACTCAGTCCTGAGCACGCTATGCGCTTTGCGCCATGCACTTAGCGATTTAGTCTCTGCGGTAAGATTCTTAATAAAATTTTTCTCTGTGTCCATCTGCGTAAATCTGCGGTTAATAGTTCCTAACGCCTTGCGCTTGGCGTCCTTGCCCTGTGGAGTAGGTTCTAATTCACGGGCTCTCGCCTCGACCGTGGGGAGTACTCCACGGGGCGAATCGTTGTTTATCCGATTTCTCCAAAAGCAAATTCAAGGGAAAATTTCAATTTTATTTGGTTAGCTCCACTATTGGAATTCCAATGCAGCTTCCACCCCTTGCAGCAACGACCGTTGGTAGCTTTCCCTGCCCGAGCTGGCTCGCCACGGTCGTGCGAGGCGATGCGACCTTTCGATTTGAGGGCGATACACTGCGCGAGTCACAGGATGATGCTACAATCA
>JAZFYO010000387.1:0-4631 GCA_036443615.1 Binatia bacterium
GCGGCGAGGTAGAGGACGGCATGGCCAAGATGCAGCAGGGTCTCGCTGCCCTGCGGGCCACGGGGAGCGGCCTGAGGCTACCCTATTATCGTGCCCTACTCGCCGCAGCTTTCGGCAAGATGGGCCACGTCGCCAAGGGACTCCGGGCGCTCGGTGAGGCCTTCGCTGACGTTCAGCAAACTGGAGAACGCTGGTTGGAAGCAGAACTCCACCGCCTCAAAGGCGAACTCCTGTTGCAACAGTCTTCTGACAACCAAACAGAAGCCGAAATCTGCTTCCACCAGGCCATTTCCATCGCCCAAAACCAACAAGCTAAATTCTGGGAACTGCGCGCTGCCACCAGCCTGGCGCGTCTCTGGCAGTCACAGGGCAAAACAACCGAAGCCTGCGAACTTCTCTCTCCCGTCTACAACTGGTTCACCGAAGGCTTTGACACGGCGGACCTGAAAGACGCCAAGGCGTTACTCGAAGAGCTGGGCTAATTCCCCTAACTGAGGACAAACACAAACCAGGAGGTGCAAAATGGCAGGAAATGATAAGAATTCCCTTTTCGGGCTCGGCCATCGAGACCCCAAGAATTCTGGTGGCGACCGCGTGCCAGCCTCTAAAGGAAACCCATTTCGGCCCAGACAGTATTCGATAAGGAGTGTTATGTCAACTTGCGGGGCGGCTTTCAGACAGACCTCTCTGCTGGGCGAGGCTGTTAATTCCTGAATCTTGCACCAAACGAGCCGCAAAGAAGTATAAGGCTGTGGAAAACCGCATCACAACTGACTTTTTGCGTGGATAACGAAATATGAGGATTTTACCATTCTGATTATACGCTTGCCGGGAAACCCTTGCCTATCAAGGCTGTTGTTCGAGCTTGTATTTATGCGGGTTTGCGGGCAAGGCAAATTCTAATGCCTTGTAACTTGCTGATATAATTGCTATTTATAACCGTGCAAGAAATTTCTTGCACGGGGAATAATGAAAATCGTGCAAGATTCAGGTAATTACTTCTTAACTCGCCATTTTAGTAGAGTCTGGGGGGGGCGTCAATATGCTAAAAAACGGTGTATTGGCGGGCATTAACAGGCCAATTTCATCCTCAGCGCAATTAATCGACGCTTTAATTGAGCCCTACGAAGTTCCTTGACACAGACCAACCGCAGCGATAAGGGTGCCTGTATGATCCGCGTCTACGACACCTCCCAGTTATTCAGGGAAAACACCTTCCTGAGAATTCAACACCTCTATGATGAGATAGCTGCATCACAGAGGTGGATGGAGCATGGCTACGTTAAACTGTTGACAAGGAAGAAGGTCTAAATGTTTCCACCAGTTTGGCAGATGCCGTTTTCGATTCGATTATACAGCATAATTTCTGTAGTCACGGTGGTCTCATTGCTAGCAGCTTTCTTTCTTCCAATCCCAGAATGGGCTAGAGGAATTGTCTCGCTGCCGGCCGCAGCAGGTCTCGCGGGAGCCTTATTCCAAATATTTCGCGATAGGGTTGCCCACGAAAGAGCTGTCGACCTACAACGGAAGGAGCAAATGTTCAATCTCGGTATAGCCTCTCACATGGCAAATGTTGCTTTCGATAAACACATTGAGTTCTGCGAGTTATATATCCAGCAAATGCAAGCTGGTTTGGGCGATCTTCTCGCAAAGGGTCCAACCATCCAGGTGCTGAAGTTCTGTGGTAAGCTTGGGGACACTCGATTTCGGTATAGAGCATGGATCACTTCTGAAGTATGGGACAGACTTTTACTCTTTGAAGTGGCACTAAGGAAGCTAGGTGCAAGCGCTTCTGTGCTAGAGCATTCGCCAGTTAGTGAGGGCAGTTCCCAAGCTGCTGATCAGATGGATAAACTTTTTCAAGGTATACTGGCCTTAAAAGAAGGTACGGAATTGGATAAAGAGGCGGCTGCAAGTCGCGTTATCCGACATTTACAAGACTTCCTCGGTATAGAGGAACTTTCTCGGCTAAGGGCGTCAGTGCTGGCTGAGGTTTCACGGTTCGTTGGTCAATCATCCCGTAGCTGATGAGAAAGCAGATAAATGAAAACGGCGGCTTGTTGCGAACCACCCCTTGTTTTAGGACGGCTTATTCCCCTCTTTTCTCCCCCTCTTTTACAATTGCTTGCAGATATTCCAGATCAGCTACGATGCCATTCGCGTAGCCGAATAAGAGAACCAAGAAGCACGCTATGCCCGCAAGAAGAAAGGGTACTGCTAATTGACCAGGCTGGTCATAAAAATGCCAGATTGCCAAGCCTACTCCCGACACGAGGAACACCAACCCTAAATACTCAAAGCACATCTCCCACCAACTCCTATCGCGTTGGAGGAATTCCTCCGCAAATTCCTGGGGTGTTTGCATACGTGTTTTCCTTTCCTCTCTTCGACGATCAGTTAACACTTTTTCGCCATCCTTGACGCTTATTTGACCGTCCACGTATTGCCGGAGAATTTCAATCACCTCTGACGGATATTCATTTTGACCCCATATCTTCCTGATCGCTCGGGTCACAGGAGCAACTGTGACGGCACTTCGTGCTCTGTAGGCTGATCCACGGCTCAAGAAAACGACCGGCCTTCGGCCGACCGGATGTGGCAAATGAGCCCACCAAACCTCGCCTCGCCTCATCTACCACTTTTCTCTTGGTAGTACACTGGAGAGCAGTCTGGCTCCGGTTTCCGCCCAGGCTGTATCTTCCGGTTTCCTCCGATATCCCTCCACATATCGACGGTCCAACTCTCTTGCTTCAAGGCTTTTTAACCGTTGCCTACAGGCTTCCCGAATAAAGGCAGCCCGGCTTTCAGCTACCGCTCCTGCGGTCTTGTCGATATACTTCAGCAGATCGTCTTCCATAGGGACCTGGATGATCTTTTTAGCTCTGCTCTTGGCCATGACCTGTTTCCGCAATATTATGTGGAAAGACTGCTACAATTATCTGTGGGCTTCAAGGCGAGTAGGAAAAGATAACATACTGGTTTCTAGAGGAGGTTTTGGGTATTCAAATTTACTTATCTCAGCATCACCTACAGATTTCCCACGGACTCCTCTGGTAGCCAGCTAAAAACCTTACTGAGACACAAACTAAGCTTTCTATGATTATATAGGACACCCCGCGGCTTGCCGCGGGGTTACCTAATAATCTATGTGAAAAAGGACTATCGGATTTGAATGGAGGGTGCAATGTATTCGGTTGAATGGCGAACCTCCCAGCGGAAATTTGGAGTCATTAGAGAAGGCGATGTGGCCATTCCGACCAGTGCCGGAATAAAGCTTGATTGTGATATCTTTCGTCCGGATGCGCCGGGAAAGTTTCCGGTCATCCTGGGCCTTCACGCCTATTCCAAAGCAGACCAGACTGCCCCGCTGATGCCCATCGGAACGGGCGGAATCAGGGGGCACATGGAGGCCGGCGATTTCAACTTTTACGTCCGTCGGGGTTACGTACACGTTATTGCCAACGTCCGCGGATCCGGCAAATCAGAAGGGCTGTTTGAGTGCTTTGGTCCCGGGGAGATCCAGGACATTCATGATGCGATCGAATGGCTCGCGTCCCGGCCTTGGTGCAACGGCAATGTCGGCATGTTCGGACCATCCTATTTTGCCATCGTGCAAAAACGGGTGGCAGCCCTGAATCCCCCACATCTGAAGGCGCTTTTTGCGATGTAAGGTTTTACCGACATTTACCACGACTTCGACTACCATGGCGGCATACTGCGATACAATTTCAGGCAAAGATGGATCCACAAGATCGACAACATGCGGATCAAAAACAGGCTCAAAGAGCAGCTGGGCGAGAAAGAATACTCTGCCAGGATCGAAAAGGCACTACAGGATCCGGAAATCGCCGCCGTCTCTAGTCTGGTTGAGTTGTTGAGGGATCCCGACAGGGGACGAAATTCACTCATCGTTGAACCGGTGCTAAACCCCCTGGACGGCCAGCACCATCGACAGTACTCATTATCCCCTGACGCTGAACTAAAAATCCCGGCCTACCTGGGCTCTTGCTGGGGTGTTTACGGACTTCATTTACCGGGAGATTGCCGTTCCTGGGAACAATGGCAGGGACCGAAAAAGTTTACCGTCGGTCCACCCATCTACCTGGACCGGCCCCTGTACCAGTACCACTACGAGTCCCTTCGATGGTTCGATTACTGGCTCAAGGGCATCGACACCAAGATCATGGAAGAACCCCGAGTCCAGGTTTTCATCGACGGGACCGGTGACTGGAAGGAGGCATCCGATTGGCCCCTGCCGGAAACCAGGTGGACGCCGTTTTACCTTCATGAAAACGGCCTTTTGTCCGAGCATGAATTCTGGCCCAATGAGAGCCCCTCCACATTCACGGACTCGCCCTACAGCCGAGGGAGCGTGACCTTTCGGACTCCGCCAATGGTGGAAAGCACCGAGATCTGCGGCCCCATGGTGCTTAACCTGTATGCCTCCACCACGGATACCGATGTTCTGTGGTTTGTGAGCCTTCTGGAGATCTCCCCGGACGGGGAAGATAGACTGCTCACCCGGGGCTGGCTGAGGGGTTCCCAAAGGAGGATCGATCCCGAGTTGTCCAGGCCCTGGCAGCCCTATCATCTACACACGGGAAGAGAACCTCTGACGCCAAACGAAATCT
>JAZFYO010000388.1:0-3647 GCA_036443615.1 Binatia bacterium
TACCGAAGAGTCTGGGCCTTTTCCTGGGAACCTTGAATAATCCGGTCAAGGACCATGGCAAGTAACGCAATTGCCAAACCAGCCAGGACGCCGTTTCCCGTTTCCACATGTTGGAGTGCGAACAACACGTCATAGCCCAACCCCCCAGCTCCGATCAAGGCAGCCACCACAACCATTGAAAGGCTCAACATGGTGGACTGGTTGATGCCAGTCATAATGGACGGAATGGCCAGAGGGAGTTCTACCTTCCATAGAAGCTGAGCAGGTGTGGCTCCAAAGGCCACCGCGGCCTCCCGAACCGAGTTGGGGACCTGCATGATGCCTAAGGCCGTCAGGCGGATCATGGGCGGCAAGGCGAACACAAGGGTTGCCAGAATCCCCGGGGGCTTTCCAATGGAAAAGAAAGCGACGGCAGGAATCAGATACACAAAACTGGGCAGGGTCTGCATCACGTCGAGGATTGGCCTGATAAAGGTATAGAGCCGGTTATTCTTGGCGCAGCAAATGCCCAATGGACCACCTAGGCCAATGCACAAAAATACGGCAGCCCCGACAAGCGAAAAGGTGCTCATGGCTTTTTCCCAGAAACCGAATATCCCGATGTACAAAAGTGAGAGTCCGCTGAAGAGCCCTACCCGCCACCCACCCACGCGCCAGGCTATAAAGACAATCACAAAAAACGTGACAGGCCATGGCGTGGTCACAAAAACGAGCTCGAGAAAATTCAAGACGGTTCGAATTCCAATGGTGATCGAGTCGAAGAAGGTCTCCAGGTTAATGGTCATCCAGTCCACTATGTGATCCATGGCCGCTGCGGTTTGGTGTTTGATAAACCGGGTAGTTGGGAATTGTCGGATAGGTGAAGCCACCTGGGGAGCGCTAAAGCGGTAGACGGTCAGGGGATATAAAAAAAGCATGACGAGAAGACCTACTGCGCCTTCGCTGAAACTGATTCCCTTTGCCAAGCTACGGTCGCCCCGCCACCGTATAAAACCACGGTAGTAGGCGGTATTGGCGAAGACGCCGGTAAGGACTCGGCAGGCTATCAACAGAACAAGGCCGGCAATGAGACCGAGACTCTTGATGTCGGTACCCGGAGAATCATCGAACGTTTCACCCCAAACAGCGCGGGCAGCAATAGTCAGCCCAAGGACATCCCCGATAGTGACACACCAAAATAACCACCATAGACGCCGAGCTCCAGTCCAAATTGGTCCACCAAGCGTGGCCGCCCAATTGAAAGACAGGCCGGTTGGGCCTTGTTGCCTCATCCGTTCGAATTTGTCTGCGTAATAGCTGGTATTGTGGCCAACAAAGGTCGCGATGAGTTCCCCGATAGGGGGGTCACCCGAGGTTCCTTGGTTTTTCCTCTTCATGGCACTGCCGGTTCCGATATCATGCGTCATGTTCTTGTCCCCCCTGGATGCCGCGGAGTAGGTTGCGCTTGGTCACGACCCCGATCGGCTTTTCGTTCTCAACGATGACAATAGGCTTGTCGGTTTTCACCGACAGCCCGATTAAATGGTCGAGGGTGGCGTTGGCTGGGGCGGTGGGGCAATTCTTGAGGTCGTCGACCTCCTTGGAACGGTAGCCTTCGATGGATTCCATCACAGCTTGCGCCGAGACGAGCTTGATTCGCGAGACCCCTTGCACAAACTCCGCCACATACTCGTCCCTCGGGTGTGTCACAATTTCTTCTGCTGTCCCGACTTGTACCAGCCCGCCGTCTTTCATGATCGCAATTCGATCGCCCAGACGCATGGCCTCATCAAGGTCATGGGTGATAAACACGACCGTTTTTTTCACCACTCGGGAAATCTGGAGGAACTGGTCTTGAAGTTGTCGCCGGATGAGAGGATCCAGTGCGCTAAAAGGCTCATCCAGAAGAAGAAAATCTGGATCGGATGCAAGAGCCCGAGCCAGGCCAACGCGCTGTTGCATACCCCCTGACAACTCGTGGGGCATTTGCTCACCCCAATCCTCCAGAGCTACCAACGAGAGCATGTTTTCGGCAATTTCTTGCCGCCTTGCCTGGGGAATGTGCTGGAGCTCGAGAGGGAATGCCACGTTTTCCCGCACTGTACGATGGGGAAGGAGTGCCATGCTCTGAAAGACCATGCCAATTTTCTCAGAGCGCAGTCGCCGTAATTCATTGGCTGTGAGCCCGGCGATGTCCTGTCCATTAATAAGGATATGACCTGATGTCGGTTCAATGAGACGGTTGATCATCCTGATGAGAGTAGATTTCCCGCTCCCTGAAAGGCCCATGATGCAAAAGACCTCCCCGGAGGAGACTTCAAAGGAGGCATTGGCCACGGCGACGACGCTTTGAAAGCGTTTGAGAACCTCCAGTTTGCTAAGGCCTTCCTGGCGGGTTGTATCTAAGATTCGCTCGGGCTCCTTTCCAAAAATCTTCCAAAGATTTTGACATTTGATGGCAATATGTTTCCCCTGTGGATCCACAATTACTCCTACCCTGTTTAGAAAATGGGGACTGGCTCCGGCACAGAAAGGGGACAGTCCCTAATCAGGACAGTCCCCGCCGGTGCCTGTCCCCATTTTCACAATCGAGGCGGACAAGACTGGACGGCTTTGAAACAGCTCTCCAGAATGGTTGGAAAAGCCATCCAACAAGGCCGCAGGTCTCGAGACTCCCGAATAAAGTGAGCGGGAACCGCGTTGGTTCACTTTTCAGCCATTGAGGGTCGTTTATTATACTGCCATCCTTTTTATGTCAGAAGAGACCTGATGAGTCCTGGACGGTGAGCTCCTGCCAACCTCTCTGGTCCTCCTCGGGCCGGGTTTTGAATATTGACCCACAAATTCTGCGGAAGATCAATTTTTTTCACCTAGGCAGAGCGACAATCCCAGGCAGCCCAGGAATTCCCCCGTCAAAGGGGAAAAGCAAAGCTTTGAATGATGAGCAGGCTAAACAGGAAGGCAGTCGAGGTGTAATTTTTACCGGCCTGGTTGATCCCGGCATTCAAGCCCTGCCATTATTCCTACTTCTATGATGGGGAAGCTTGTGGTGCTGTAGGGTGCCTTAAAAATATAGGGATTTCCACTTCCTCTAGGAGAAGAAGGCATAAAGGATAACCTAGACGATCCCGGAAGGGTCCTAACATAATGGCCTGACAATTCGAAGCAAACCTCCAAGCTGGTTCTTTGCGAGAGAAGGGGAGAAATCCAATGAACGTATTCGGAATCCTCATCCTTGTTGGTTTTATGGCGTTCCCCACTGGAGCCTTTGCGGAGTGTGAGGACCCTCCTGCTCCAAGGGTCGATTGGGCAGAGTGTGATAAGAAGGGCGCGGATTTGGAAGGCGCTATCCTTGCCGCAGCCATTCTCACCGATGCCGATCTGTCTGGGGCTAATTTGGAGAAAGGGTTCTTGGTGTCGGCAGCTATGAAAGACGCAGACCTGACGGGGGCAAACCTTGAGGAAGCTGTCCTTATGAAGGCCGACTTGACTGGTGCGGAAATTCGAGACGCCAATCTTAAGGGAGCCTTTCTGGGGGGGGCGACACTGACAGATGCCAATTTGGAGGGAGCCAACCTTGAGAACGCCTTTCTTGGGTGGGCAAACCTTGGGAATGCCAATCTAGAGAATGCCCTCCTTTTCAGCGCCAACCTTGTCATGGCCAGTCT
>JAZFYO010000389.1:0-5193 GCA_036443615.1 Binatia bacterium
CCCGGCTTGAGACCGACGCTCAGAGCGCAGCTCAGCCGGAGTGTTACGTTTCCACGACAGATTTACCTCTCAAGCGAACGCGGAGTGTGGTCCCATCTGAGCTTATGATTGATGCTATTTCACCCCAGGACGCAATTAAACGACGCTTTAATTGAGTCCTAAGTATTCTCGACGTTGGCTAAACACGGATAGCCATCTTGACGGCCAGTCAAATGTGCCCACAGAACCTTCAGATAAGCCGAGGGAATTTTCAGGCTGTGCGGCAAGTGTGCTTGTTGCTGAGCCATGAGATGAGGGGGGGGGGGTGTGTTTATTCGTAGCCGCGTGGTGGCAACCTACCCCCCACCCCCAAAATCACGGGCGTACCCCTTCAGGCATCTTAACTACCAGCGTGTGAAAAATCCGACCGCTGAGATACGTCCCAGCGAATCGGGAGACCAGGCCAGGAGGCGGGAAAACCCTTGGTTACTGTTTTCCGCACTCAACACAGCCTTGTAGCGGGTAAGGGTATCTGCGCCGCTGTGGGCTTACTGTCCACTGGCTCAATAGAGCTGGTTGTTTCTTTGTAATTAGGGGGAATTGCCAAGCTAGACTTACTCAGAATTGGACAGAACAGTTAAACAATTCAATCCTAGAGACTCAGGCCGATTTGAGTTGAAGGAGAATTCAATTCAATATGAGGCTATAACGTTGTGCATAACCTGCGGACTGGGCGAGCCGGCAGGTTCATGCGCGTGTTATGCGGCGTCTCCGCCTCGGTACCGTTGACCGACAGCTTCACATAGCTCGATGCATCGGTCAATCCACGACTGATACCAATACCAAGCCCCTTGGATTTCGACGCCGAAGCCTCTTGCTGGGCTCTTGGCTTCTTCTGCGCGCCACATCTCCAAGTGCTCGGGTTGAATTCGAAACCGACCGAAACCGGCCTTGCGTACCGCGGCGACGACATCCTTCGCGCGGAACTTCGGTCGTTCCACTTCCTTCTTGACCCAGTATTCTTTGTCGATCGTCTTGGCAAGATCCGACTTCGGGTCAATGAACTCAACGACCTTGTCCGCCTGACCCGGTCGGTTGACTAATTTGCGCTTGAACAAGAGACGATAGGAGTAACGGGGGCTGTTGTATTCCTCGTGGGTGAGCGCGTCGTCAAATTCAGCAATGTAGGCCCTCAAGCGCTCGGGCACGGTGGCTTCGGGCTTTGGTCCCTACACATGCTCTTCGGTCAGCTCCATGAACTGAATCGAGTATGCCAGTTGCTGATCGATCGCACATCTTTTCCCAAAGAACGTCTTCAGGTAGAGGTTGTAGTTGAGGGCGCAAGCCTGGTATCTACCGCTCAGAAAGCTATCGAGCGCCTTTGTCATCTGGTGCTCGATTTCGTTACGAAGACCAATGAGGAATCGGAGATTGTTAGCAGTGTCTTTGTCGATCGGGCAGCTCTTGTCATTGAGGCAACACTCAAGTTCCCAGTACTTGTAGGCACCGTGCTTTGTCCGATCAAAGATGCGGTGTTTTGGACCTTGGCGATAGTACCGGTATTCGATTCCCTTCCCGCGATAGTAAGCGTGAAGTAGATACGTCCAAGCGATGACCATCAAGACAATGAACGTTTCCGACTTGAAAGTGACCTGTGGATCGTTGAACACAGGAATCGCGGCCAGTGCTGCCTCGCGCGACTTGGCGACGAGCTCTTGGCGGAATGAACCTATGGATCTACGCCTCTTCGCCATTGGTCGCACTTGCCTCAAATTGGACAGAAGGGCTATTCAGTCTAATATCGCCTTCCGCCCTAAAACACCAACTGACCGCCATCCCTCTCCTCCCGTAGCTTAAATAAGCTAGAGGCCGCCCATCACCATCAACACCCCTAGAGCCGTAACTCTCTGATCCCGCGACAGTTTCTGCCGGTAGCCATTAATAGTACGTGCACACCAGTCCCTAGACATGCTCTGGGGTGAGCCGTGCTGTCCTCTGTGCCCATGTAGCGCTGTCCTGATGTCCCTATGTCCATGCCTATGTATGTAGGTGGCGTAGGTAGGTGTTTGGGGGGGTCACTCCTATTAATAGAGGGGCAAATTTCGGCTCCCGGGACTTCGCCGGACTGCACATGGAATGGGGAAACCCCCTATGCTTATGGGAGTCCCCTTAGCTTGTGGGAAGACCCCGATGCTTGTGGGAGACCCCTATGCTACTGGGATGACCCCTACTACTAGGATGACCCCTACTACTGGGATGACCCCGATGCGATCTGTTTGGCGGAATCACTCCTATTAGTGGGGGGAGAAAAATTCATGATTCACCCCCCGAAATTCAAGGGAGGTCAGCATTATGGAAGTTTCAGAGAACACAGTGGCTAAAGGCAACGGAAAACAAGCGGTAAAACCGGAGGGTCCGGAGAATTTCCTCCTCTCGGAGTGTATTGATATGCCCGTGAAATCGCCCGAGATGATATTTGAGGACCTCTGGCCCGCACGGACCATGGGGCTCTTTACTGGCGACGGAGGGGTCGGAAAGACACACTTGGCGCTGCAGCTATTGGTTGCCATTGCTTCGGGGAGCGAGATTGAGGGCATTCCGTTTCGCTGCCCCACCTCGCGAGATGTCGTCTACATCACCCAGGAGGATGAGGCGGATTTCATTCGGGGTGAACTCCTGTGCCAACATCCGGAGCTTAAAACCCAGCCCGAGATAAGCGAGAGGATTCGTATCATCTCGACTGCGCTGCGGGGCGAGAATCTGTTCCTAGGCAACCCAAAATTATGTAGCTACATTGCCGGGAACCTCACTGAGGGGTCAGTGTTTGTCTTGGACTCCTGGAGCACTTTCCTTGGCACTAACGAGAGTGACAACACGGAGCTCATGAAAAGGGAGATAGCGCCGCTCCGGGGCATCATGAAGGATCGGAACGCCACTCCGCTCATCATTCATCATAGGCCAAAACCTAACCAGGCGGGCTTTCAGTCCTCATTTCGTGGCGGTACAGCACTGCCAAACAGCTGCCGGTTCCATATCATGATTGAAAGCGCGGGCGTGGAAGTGAAATTGTCCTTTGAAAAGGTCTCCCGAGGCGCTAAGCCCGATCCGCTCAAGCTGGTTTTCGATGAGGATAGTAGACTGTTTGTGCCTGGAAACTTGGACCGTTATGTGACCGTTTTTAGGAAGGTCGGGAAAGAGCTAACTACCAGCCAAGTGATTGAGAAGCTGGGTAAGGACCCCACAGACCAAAAGGAACGAAAGAGAGTGCTGAATGCTCTTGGGCAGCGAGACGCGATTCAGAAAATATTGGGGGGCAAGAAGGGCCAAGACGCTGTATGGAAGCGCGTCAAGTGAGTCTGACTCAGAAACCCCGGCCCGTGACAGGTGTGGTGTGGGCGGCACGAGCGCCCACTCACCTCACTAACTCAAATGGGTCAGAAATATATTCCTTATAAGGGGCGTCTGACCTTCTGACTAACGCTAAGCTATTGATTTCACAAAGGAATATTTCGGCTTCGGTTGATGCTTCAGAGACGGGTTCTGACCCTTTTGTAGAATGGCAACTAAGGTGTAACCCATTGAAAAACAAGGTAGAACCACTTGCAGAAAAGGGCTGGGTTCGTGCGGTACTAAACCTAACTAGTTGAAAAGTAAGGTAAAATTATGTGTAGAAAAGGCTGTGACTGAACCGTATTCTACATGAATTTATGGGACTTTTACCTCTGAAAACATCATGTTTTTAACTATCGCTGTGTGAGAAAGCGGAGATTTCTATGCCATTCAAGCGAGGCAACCAGGAGTGGCGGAAACGCCGGGCCAATCGAGGCGGGAGGCCGTCCAGGGAACATCAAGCAAAGCGGGATATGGAGGCCAAGATGCGCTTTTTGTTTGGCATTGGAACGGCTAGAGACAGACGGCGCATGCATAAGGTCCTGCACGGCGGCTAAAAGTCGGCAGTTTGTAGAGACTATTCAATAAACCAGTCGGAGTGAGAATAAGCGAAAAATGAGTGAGAGTAACAATACCATCACAGACACTAGCCCATCCGTAACCCTCACGGTGGGCCAGCTACGGGACATGATGCGGGAGGAGATCCAGGAAGCGCTAAGCCAGAATAGCCACACGGAGGAGTGCCTCCTCACGGCTGAAGCGGCTGCAGGTATGCTCTCCGTCTCACCCGACTGGATTTACCGCAACGCCAAGAAGCTCCCCTTCACGCGGAAAATTGGCCCCAAGATGCTCCGCTTCTCGCAGCAGGGACTTCTCAAGTGGCTGACCACGAGAAAGCTGTCTTAGCACCCTTGACATTCTGATATCATAGTATTAGAAATCTCCCATGCCCAAACCTAAAAGAAAGGGGGAAGAAATTGTGAAAACCATAATTTACATCGACGCTAAGGCGCATAATCGCCTCAAGCACATTGCGGTCGATGAGCGAGTTTCCATGACAGAGCTTGTCCGTAGGGCAGTGGATGAGTTTCTGAGAATATATCCAAAGAAAGGAGGTCGTAGAAAATGAGAGGCATGGGCACAGTCTATAAACGAGGCTCCGTAAGGTGGATCTGCTATTACCACAGAGGGAAGCAGTACAGAGAAAGCTCACACTCAGAGAGTGATGCGCAAGCCCGAAGGCTCCTAAAGAAACGTCTAGGTGAGATGGGCAGGGGAAAACTCATTGGACCAGTGGAGGAGAAAGTCACCTTTGAGGAAATGGCTCAGGATCTTCTCTGCGATTATAAGGTCAATGCAAGAAAGGCTCTCTCCGCTATTCAATTTCCCACTCGCCACCTAAAGGAATCCTTTGCTTTGGACAAGGCCTTGGATATTACGACCGACCGAGTAAATGCACACATCTCTCGCCGTCAGAGCGATGGGGCCAGCAACGCCACCATCAATCGGGAGCTGGCAGCCCTAAAGCGCATGCACTCCCTGGCCGTACAGGCAGGGAAGCTCTCATCACGGCCCTATATTCCAAGCCTGGAAGAGAATAACGCAAGGCAAGGCTTTTTAGATCACGGGAGCTTTCTAGCTTTGAGAGACGGCCTACCCGAACACCTCAAAGATCCCGTTACGTTTCTCTACTTTAGCGGATGGAGAGTTAGCGAGATGAGAGCCCTGGAGTGGCGCGATGTAGATTTAGCGGGAAGGATAGTAAGGCTTAGACCGGAGATTTCCAAGAATAAAGACGGTAGGCTTTTGCCGTTGAGCGGTGAA
>JAZFYO010000390.1:0-2415 GCA_036443615.1 Binatia bacterium
TTGGATCTGGCGCTTCTATTTCAAGACGCTGCAGCTCATGGGTAGCCGCCTTTTCCCCGCCTGGCGCGAGATCTACTATGGGCTGCCAGCTCTTATTCAGGAGACTCGCTGGGTACCGGAGTTGAAAGAAGCACTTCGAGAAAACGGGTTCAAAGACAGCCAGATAGAATACCTGACAGCCTATGGTTCCGCGATCGTTACTGGCCGCAAATAGGAATCTATTTATAATTGCTTACGTCACTAAGCGGATCCGTCTTCTGCATCATGCGAACGATTTCTGAGGGGGCAGCGTGCAGTATGCGAGTGTAACGATTCGTGGGGAAGCCCCTAATCGCTTTCGCCGCCAGATCCAGACAGACTTTAATTTCATATTCCATCCGGGTTTTTAAAATCGACCGCGCCTGGTGAAACCACTGTTGAAGATTATGCTCCCTTCCTCCGAGAAGGCGCGCCACCTGCAGATTCGTCTCCTCGGCGAAGTAGAGAAAAACCGGAGCCAGCAGAGAGATCTTTGCCGGCAAGTCCGTTGCATGCGCGTCCAGGGCCACGATTTCATGAAGATCGTCGGCAATCTGGTAGGCTTCGCCCACCCGCGCGCCGAACGTAAAGGCAAGCGTGGCCATCTCCGAGGACGCGCCCGCCGATATAGCGCCCAACTGGGATGCGGCGCCAAAGAGGGCCCCGGTCTTGAGATAACCGATGAGATTATAAAGTTCTCGGCGATAACTCCCCTCGGTAACGGCCCGGGAAAGATCCAAGGGATCTAGAAGCTCCTGATAGGCCCCGTTCGCCATCGTGGCGATAGCCTGTGTGATCACCAAACCATCGTCACGGCTCATCTCTACCATTTTCTGGATAGCCGTGGCGAAGATAATGTCTCCCAGGAGTACCGCCTTTCGAGGACCCTCTACGGCCCATGTCGCCGGGCGATTCCGCCGCACAGTGTCGTTGTCCACATAGTCGTCGTGAATCAACGAGGCAGCGTGGACACATTCGATCGCCACAGCCCGGGGGATTGCGTCCTCGATCCTCCCCCCCAAAGCGTTGCTGATGATGCACACTAGGCACCCGCGGATTCGTTTGCCATCCGCGAGGGTCTGATGGACAGCCTCGATCTGCTCCGCTGGGAGATTGCTAAAAAACTTCGGAACCCGGCAAACGACTTCCTCGTCGAGCTGTGCCCTTATGGCGCTCCAATAATTGAGAAAATCCTTGCTGCTAAATCCTTTCGGTGTGGAAGCCTGTGCCATTACCCAATCCACCGCCAACTCAACAAACCGAACCCGAGGAGAATAACCCCTAGACTAATGTTTTTTAGAATCGATTCAAAACACTGGATTTGGGTCTGATCAATGTCCGCCCTGGTTTCCCGTGAGGCACGTTTCATCTCCTTGTACGGACGCGAGGCCTTTATCTCCACGAGGCTCAAGAGTCCCATGGAGGCAGCCACCATTAACAGCGCAAGTGAAAGCCGGTTGGTTTGAAGAATGTATCCTGCCAGCACAGGTAGGCTTCCCCAGGAAAAGGCAAACCATCCGTCGGTATGAAAACGCCCCTTAAACCACTCCAGGTTGTAGGCGAGAAGAAAGAATCCTTCCGGGATCGCGATGACCCAGAGAAGGGGCACATAGACTATCATGTAGTAGATACCGATGGCGTAAGCGACCACAATGGAGGAAATTGCGAAAGTCCAAAGTTGGCGCTTAGAGAAGACCTCACCCCAAGGCTTGATGCCTTTGCTGCCTAGAGCGTCCAAGGCATGGGCACCGATTCCCAAGGCCAAGAAATAGATGACCAAAATTGCGCCGACACGGTCCCAGTGGATCTGCTTCGCCAGCATCGACCCAATCACGGTAAAGGCAAGCACCATGCCGGTATAGGGCAGGAAGAGCAAACCGATAAACACCCGAAACTTTAAAGGACCAAAGGAGGGAACAAACCATTCTGTCCTACGGTCTTTGTCTTGTACGTGTTGCATAATGTCCTCAGAAATTTTGCTCAGTGGGATAGCAGTTTCACTTTTGAGTCAGCCGCACAATCCCCGCACAAGGCGGGGTGAATGTATAAAACAGATCTGCTTATTAAGTTCTTCTTATAGGTTCTTTCTTCTCCGTCACCCTATCCATCCCAAATCGGCAAGACCGTGGGTTCAGCCGCAGGTCAATTCCGTTACGTCGCGAAATGCGTGATATAGGAGTTTGGACGACGACGTGACCGCAGAGCGGCAGTATACTGCAATTGAGACGTTCAATTATCGTTAGGCTTCGCCAGGACGCTGACACGCCATTATCGCCAAAGGAGTAATGTCAATGAATGGTCAAACACCTTACTCAATTCATACAGATGTGAAGTTCAAGCCACTCGAGCTCATCGATGTGCAGAGGCTTCAGGCCGAAACGAAAGACCAGTGGTTCA
>JAZFYO010000391.1:0-2464 GCA_036443615.1 Binatia bacterium
GGAAAGTCAGAGCACCAAAGGAGGTCCCACCAGAGAAGGCATTGCCGCACTGGCCGGGAATGAGCCCCTGTTGAGAATCGACAACCTGGTGGCCGGCTACGGCAAGATGGAGATCCTCCATGGCATCGATTTACAGGTCAGGGCCGGCCAGTCCCTCTGTCTGATCGGGCCCAACGGCGCCGGCAAGTCCACCGTGCTTCACTCTATCTATGGGTTCACCAATATCATGAGTGGAACCATCACCATCAAGGGAACTGACGTCACACGGCTAAGTCCCAACGAAAAGCTCAAGACCGCTGGCATCGCCTATATTCTTCAGGAAAATTCGGTATTTCCGGACATGACAGTCGAAGAAAATCTCTGGATGGGAGGTTTTCTGATGAACAACCCGAGCCAGGCTAAAGAGGCGGGAGAAAAGGTCTTTGGGAAATACACCCCCCTGGCAGTGCGCCGTCACCAGCGGGCGGGCGTCCTATCAGGAGGCGAGCGGCGGCTGCTCGAGATCGCACGTGCCCTCGTTATGGACCCTCAAGTGCTGCTGGTCGATGAGCCGTCAGTCGGACTTGAGCCCCGCTACATCGACATGGTCTTCGAAATCCTGAGCGACCTCCAGCACGGAAAGCAGACTATCATCTTGGTGGAACAGAACGCCAAGAGGGGCCTCGAGTTCGCGGACGTCGGATATGTAATGGTCTCCGGCGAGATCGCCAAAGCCGGGACGGGAAACGCCCTCCTCCAGGACCCTGAGGTCGGCCGCCTGTTCTTGGGTGGCTAGATTCGAGGTCCTTTTCCCGTCTGTCCCGGTCGTCCTACTCCTTCACAGCAACAACCCTGATTCTCTTATAATCGGCGAACCAAGTTCCTTCACGGTACAGGTCCGGCCTGAGCCGATTTTCTACAAGCCGAATCACATCGCTCCGTTTTTCGGCCGGCACCTCGATCAAGAAGTCGCTCCCAAACATCTCTATCCAATGGTGAAGACCCTCCTCGCCGCTCTCCAGGGGCGTGAGGCGGTCAAAAAGTGCGGCATAGGTCACACGGAAACCATGATCCTCCAGAAGGGCCGAGTACTCGCCCACGCTGGGAAAATACCACGGGTGATGTTCCTGGTTCGGAGCACAGAGAAGGGTCTCGATGGCGCTGTATATAGCTGCGATGATGGCCTGGACGTTTCCCTTGCCGCCGAACTCGGCAACAAGGCGCCCGCCCGGCTTGAGAGACCTCCAGATGCACGCTACGACCCTGCCGGGTTCCGTCATCCAGTGAATGGCTGCATTGGAATACACGGCATCGAACGGCTCCGTGAAGCGAAAATTTTCGCCGTCTCCCACCTCAAATCGTAGCTTCGGATAGTTCTTTCTCGCCTCAGCAATCATTGCAGGGTCACTATCTATTCCAACAACTGTCGCCCCAGAGGCAGCGATCTGATGGGTGAGGTGCCCTGTCCCACAACCGAGGTCAAGGATGCCCTCTCCCTCCTTGGGAGAGAGGAGCTCAATTAAGTCGGCGGCGTACTTCCAGACAAAGGAGTGTTTACTTTCGTAAAGTGATACGTCCAAATGACTCATAGACTTAAGTTTAAGCTAATCATGCCGACCCGCCTATGAATATATCCCCTGACGCGGCTATCCAGAGGGTTCATGACAGCGAAATTGTCCTCTCGGAATAACTCAGAGTAAGTCGAAAATATCGGGGCCGTCAAGGGACAGGATAGTGGCTAAATAGGATCAGATCAGATGCGACGTTATTGTTCTTTGAGAGGGATTCCAGTAGGGGGGACGAATCAGAACTGCGAGGGGCTGCACGGTGCAAGTGTTAATTTGTTGTGCTCAGCGGGCTTACATTGAAGTCTTAACCCCGCCACGCTGCCACTCCTTAAAGAGATTGACGACGATCTCCTGTGGTTCGGGTGGTTCGGGTGGTTCGGGTGGTTTGGGCGTTTCAGGTGCGACAGATGTCGAGACCGGCTCGTGAGGAATCGGCGACATGACAATTCCTTTTTCCCTGACAATGTCGAACTTGTATTCCGTGAGATCAGTGTCAGTCCCCCGCATCTTGCTCAGCGTAAGAGTACGGATCAGCCCTTTTTCCCTCCGGGCAAACTTGAGTGCTACGACTCCGGTAACCGGAAACTCCTCTGCCTGGTGTCCACCAAAAGTGCCGCTGTTGATGGCGTAAGAGGTGAGCAAATTGGTCGTGTCCAGGTTTTCCTGCAAGGCATGGACCAGCACTCGAGCTCTTTCCCGCAGGCCCTTGTCCGTATCCCGGGAGGCGATCAGTGGCGCCACGGGATCAATCACTACTCGCGATGCGCCTACCTTTTTCACATAGCTGGAAAGATCGCCCACAGTCTTAGAGATATCGATCTCCTTGTCTTTCCCCATCCCCATGCGGGTGCTGAAATAAGGAGATGCATCGAGAATCAACAGCTGGCTGCTTTCCACATATGGGAGAAGGTCCCAAC
>JAZFYO010000392.1:0-4184 GCA_036443615.1 Binatia bacterium
GTAGACAGTTCCATAGATGGGTATTGCGATACGCGTCGCGAAGACGCTCCAGAGCAGAGCCAATCCCAACAAGATCCCAGGGATAGCCCACGGCAGCCAAGACAATATATCCAGTATGGCGCGCGCCCTAAAACGAGTCTTCACGATAACGTAAGCAATAAAAGCATAAAAGAAGACACCTACAAACGCAGCGCCTGCACCGACTGACAAGGTGTTCTTGATTGACCTTTTGAAGAACGGATCGGCTAACACGCTCCGCCAGTTTTCCAGAGTCCAAGGTTCAGGAATATCAAAGTAGCCAAATTCGGTCATGAATGTGCCCATCAACAATGCGGTCGCCGGAACAACGGTGATCATAACTGCAAGAATCCCTACAAAAGCACAGGCTGGGTATCTCCATCTACCCAAATACATAAGACGCGTGCTAAAGCCTTTTCCACTGATTGTTCGGTATGATTTTTTCCGCGTATAAAATTTCTGAAAGGCCACTAGGAGGAGCAAGAAAACCAGAAAAAACGTGCTCAGTGCAGTGGCAGGAGCATACTCAGCAGGCTCCGAAGTCACAAAGTCATAGATTTTGGTGGAGTACACTTCAAGCCCTATCGGAACACCCAACAGAAGCTCGATCTCAAATGACTCAAGAGAACGGATAAGCCCAAGAATTACAGAAACCAGGATAGCAGGGGTCAAAACAGGCACCACAACACGGACCAGGGTGGTAAGCGCCCCTGCCCCACAGGTGCGTGAAGACTCCTCGAGAGCAGCATCCAGGTTGCGAAACGCTGGACCCAAAAGTAAAACCTTGACGCCTAGGGTGCTTGCGCTCAAGTGAGCCCAGATGATTCCCCAGTAGGAATTGATATCAAACACAGGCCGATCTATAAACGGGAGCGCGAGAAGCCACCGGTTGAACAAACCGGCGTCACGATCGAGAAGCAGAATCCAACCCAGCGTTATTGGAAGCGTGGGGAGAAAAAAAGAGAGCCAGAACATGAGTTCTAATTCTCTCTTCAAGGGCATGTCTGTCCTGACAAGTAACCATACAACAAAGATGCCGATGATCATCGCTATAATCTGGCGAACTACGGAAAGCGAAAAAGTGTTCCGAAGCGCGGAAAGAATTGATGGATCGCTGAGCATTCGCTCCCAACCCTGAAGTCCATACACTGTAGGCTGCCCAAGCGATGAAACCTGAAAGCTGCTCAAAACCGTTAGGACAAGTGGCGTAACCACAATAAACGCCACCACCGATAACAGTATCGCCATCAGCAACCATGACAGGTCCACCGAGGCACCCCAATTCCTCGTTGTGATTTTCGTTTCACCATCAACCATTTCATTTGGACCTTCAGCGCGGCAGTCAAGCCGGGGCGTAGAACGCTTTTTGTTTTGACATCAATTACGTTGCACCTTTCCCTGAGGGCATGTCCTCCGGAGCCGTGCTAATGCGCGGCACGGCCCCGGAGGAACCCATTGAACCACTGAGTCGTATTACTTCTTGAGAATCGATGTTACGAACTTCCTTGCTTTCACTCGGACACGGACACTTGCCTCATTGTAGGTATTTTGAATTTTCATGCCTTTCTTAATAGGGTAGACAGTTTCAGGCAAATGATCCTGCGGAACATCAAGGCGGCGGCTTGGCAGTTTCATTGCCTTGCTCAATTCGTACTGCCCCTCCCTTGAGAGCAAGTAGTTCAAATAGACTTTCACAGCATTAGGATGGGGAGGCTTGTTGAAAACCGCCATGATCCCCGCCGACCCACTCAACGAATCAGCAGCCTCTTTTAGGGCATAAGGGTCCATCATCCTGATATTAACGCCTTTATCTATCATCCTAATTGCCAAACCTGTAGCAAATCCAAGGGCGATCGAATATCGTCCACGTGCAACCCAATCCAGCATCTGGCGTCTATTCCTCGAAATCCCGACATCTTGTTGCAAAAATAGTTGCCGAATAAAATCTTTGCCCAGCTCTTTGTTGAGATACCATCGGGCGACCCTTCCCATACCAGGCCCTGGAACCTTGGGATCAGACATAATGATCTTACCCTTCCACTTCGGTTTGAGGAGGTCCCACCAAGAGGTAAATTCGTCACTAGAGACCAGATCCGGGTTGTAGACAAAGGGGACACCAACGAACGTATGGTAGACAAATAAATATTTGCCATCGTCGTCTGAAAATTCAAACTTCCCACCCATCCACTTCGAGGGGTCTTGAACATCAGGGCCCACAAGAAACTTTTGAATGGGATCTAGGGCGCCGGCCGGCTTCAGCGCCGTCACCAGGGAGGTGGGTCCGGATGAGACCAAATCAACAAGAAACCTCCCGGCCCTGCGCTGAGTAAGTACCTTCGACGCTATCCTACTCCCACGGGCACCGCTGTATTCCACTTGGATCTTGGGATACTTCTTACTAAATCCCTGTATAAGTCCGTTTCGAATATGGGTACCCCCCTGCCCGAAAATAACTATTGCTCCCTCTTTTTCAGCCGATGAGACGATCTGATCCCATGACGATTGGGCCTCTACCACAGAGAGCCAACTTGCTACGAGGACCAGTACCGAGGCGCCACGAAGCCATCCCAGAAAAACTGACTTAGAACAAATACTTCTCATCATGTTCCCTCCTTTAATTTAATAAATCTAACTCGCATCCTTTGTATCATCGTGTCTCTACAGATCCAGAGTGTTGGGAGCAAACAACTGATCCAAACCGAGTTTCTTTTTTATCAAGCCCTGTTCAAAAAGATAGCTCTGCAACGTCTCTAGAGTTGTACGGTTCTTGCTAAGGCCATAGGGCCAAGGATCATCCCCTACTGCTTCCCTTTGTTCTTCTACTGCATTTCTGAGCCAGATCAAGCTGACTTTGTATGGACCCAAATCAGTTAGTAACCTATAGGCGATCTCCTTCGCCTCTTGAAACGCCTTGAAAAGACTTACGGCCACCCAAGGGGATTCCCTCCACAACTCTTCTCTCATGGCTACCGTGTGCATAATCGGAAAGATCCCCGTCTTCTTATAAAATGCCTTCTCCACTTCTTCGTATTTCTCGAACAAGCGGCTGACATTAGGAGCACCCTTTGCTAGCGAAGGAAATATCGCAGGAACAATTATGGCGTCCAGTTCGCCTCCGATCAGCATTTCATCAGGCTTTTTTCCGGAAGGGATCCGTTGAATCTTGTAACGCGCAGGTACCTCAATTTCCATCCTGCTCCGCTCCGCCCACGTGTACCAGTGGATTGTCTCAAGATCCACATTATATTCGTGTTGCAAAATTCCCCTCACCCATACAGTCGCAGTCTGTTGAAATTCTGATATTCCAACTCGCTTTCCGGTCAGATCACACGGAGCCTTAATACCGCTTTCTTTGTTGATGAAAACGTAAGAGTGTCTAAATGCGCGAGCAGGAAATACAGGTATGGCAATAAGAGGTCTCTGCAAAGTTCGAGCAATTAAATACGAAGAAAGGGAGAGTTCTGAGGCATCAAACTCATAGTGATTTAACATCCTCCTCCATATTTCATGATAGGGCATGGTAATCCAGTTCAAATCGATGCCCTCCGCTCTCACGGAACCATCGACCAAAGCACGCGTCCGATCATAAATTCCACCGGCAAAAGTTAGCTTGCGTCCCATTGAGAGAACCCCCTGAAGTATCCCATATGCCTCCGATAATTTTCAGAATAACACTTCCTCGTTTCAGTAAAAGTTAAAATCCCTGCGGGTACTATCATCTCGTCCTGCATACGACTAGCTCCCTCCGACCTCCGGGGATCGAATCAATTGGGTAAAATCATGACCTCGCCACATTTAGTACAGGTTCGTAGCTTCTTATCTGATCGGAGATCACGTCTGCCTCTCTCTACGAAAGGTGGGACGACATCGGCAACCGCATCGCCAGGACCGCCATGTTTGGAGATGACCTCATAGACTTTATGATTGCAACGCTCACAGAACCAGGCAAATCGATCTACTTCTTCCGGCCGCCGCTTTCGTTCAATGACCATGGTCCAACAGGGGGGAGCCGGGCGCTTGGGGGCGTGAGGGACGTTGGCGGGCAAGAGAAACATCTCCCCTGGACGCACCACCATTAGCTTCCGATCTCCATCTGATGTGATGTAATAGAAATGCAGTTCTCCATGGAGCTGGTGGAAGATCTCATCGCCGGGATTAATGTGGAA
>JAZFYO010000393.1:0-3588 GCA_036443615.1 Binatia bacterium
GTGGAGTGGTGTACGAAGACAACAGTGTAAAGATAACGGCCTTCGAAGTGGATCACGGCCGGATCAAACCTGCCTATGGATACCGAATTGACTATGCCGGCAGGTCTGTTGTTCTCTCGGGGGACACGCGTTTCAATGAGAATGTCATCCGATTTTCCCAAGGAGTCGATCTTTTGGTCCATGAAGTGATTGGGATGTCGGAGGATTTTCTAAGCAAATCGGAATTTGGCAGGATTATCACTTCGAACCACACTACACCTGAGGACGCAGGAGAAGTGTTCAGGCGTGCGAATCCGAAACTGGCTGTCTACACACATATTTTATTTTTTGGCGATTACCGAGTGGAAGATCTAATTCCTTCTACAAGAAAAAATTACTCCGGCCCGTTGGAAGTCGGTGAGGATTTGATGTCCATCGAGCTAGGAGACCAGGTGCAAGTGGGCCGTTTTACACCTTAGAACCTTTTAAGCACTACCCTCTCATCCCATCAGGCCCAAATATCTCCAGTAAGGAATACCAGCGATCAAGGCCAAGATGTAGGCGAGTGCGTAGAACGGATTGAGGCGGCACATAAGCGGGTAGGAAAATCCTTTTCCCTCAGTGGTGGAGTACGCGAGTGTGTGCCAGTCTATCTGGAATGGGAAGAACCACACCTCTGATCCCATAAGGACAACCATAATAATGATCCAGGGACTAATCCCCATTTCGCTGGACAATGGGACTAGGGCAATGGAGAGCGTAATAACAGTAAGGCGGCTGGTAAAAAGTAACCTCAACGCGAAGGCGATAAGTGCGATGATGACAAGGGAGAGGGCGGGCGAATCCACGAACGGTAAAACCAGCGGGGAAAGGACACCCACTAGCCATGCATCGATTTTGGCATTCGCAAGAATGGTGGGGATACTTACCATAACGCCCAAATAAATTAGCAACTCCCAATCGATTCCCTTCTTCAACCTACCCCATCCCAATACCCCCGTATTGATCAGGACACAAAGCCCGGCGAGGGCAATCCATGCGCCCTGGATCCCGTGATAGGAAAGCGTGAGCCAGCCTGTCACCATGAAGCAAAGTGTTCCCAGGGTAACCCACTCCACTTGGGTCAAAGGTCCGAGGATCTCAAGTTGCGTGTCGACCATGTCGTAGGAGACCTGTGCCTGAGACTCAGGCCGAAAGAGAAGGTTGATGCTCAAAATCACAACGGCGATGACAACTAAGGTAGGGGGTAATGTGGCTACAAACCAGTAACCCCAGGTAAACTGGGCTCGGGTATCATCTGGAAGGAGTCCCCAGGCTAAGAGGGTTGCCGTGGACCCGGTGAGGTAGAGAAAGCCAAGTTGTCCCAGCCCCAAGAAGCTAGCAGCAAAGAGGCCGGTGGAGGCCCTAGAAGGGTTTTTGTAACCTAGACTCTCAGATAGATTTAAGACCAACTGACTGATAATTGTGGTACGAGCGCTTTGCTGTGGGATGAGCGCGGTGACAACGACTCCCATGAAGCCCAGTGCTATGGTCTGCCAGCGGTAAGTTAAAGGAACGAATTTAACCAACTGCAGCGAAAGGCGATAAAAGAGACCAGATCCGGTCATAGCTGCCCCTAGACCCAGAACTCCCAGGGTCATGAACCATGTGGTGCTGACAAAGCCGCCGAGAGCGCTTTCCGGTGTAGTCAAGCCAGTGAATATTAACGCTAGCGGAAAGATGAGAGCAACTCCGTAATCTGGGAAGACCCAAAATACCCAATAGATCAACGTCAGGCAGAGCAGGGCAAGTTGTTTGGTTGCTTTAGGTTCCAGACCGATATCAGGTGTCCAGAACCATAGATAACCCCAGACCACAAGACCCAAAATTCCCCCGATCCACCTACTCAAAGACGGTTCTCGGTAGAGACGAGAAAAAAATGACGCCAGTTTTGACCGGATCGAACCCTCTCCTGAAATTAGCTTTGAAGGCGGAAACGCTTCTTCGGCCTTTTCAATATCCCGGTAAGGTTCACCAGTCGCTGTCTCTTGCTCCATGAGGTTGACGGCGCTGCGCAAACAGCTGAGTGCATGTGGGTAATCCTTCCTTTGCACCAGGATGTCCGCCATGTCTCGATACCGGGCTACAGTATCGGCCCCTACGATTTCTGATCCTCTATGGGAGAGGACCTCTTGATATGTCCGGATCGCACCCTTAATGTCCCCTAAATGATCCAGGGTGTTAGCCTTTAAGTGAACTAAGCGTAGATCATAAAAAATGACGTCCCGGGAAATCCTTTGCAGAGCATCTCTTAGAAATGAGGCGTTACCGTTGAGTAACTCTTCTTTATGGGCGATAAGAAGCCTAGCAGCTCCAAGCCAATCTTGCGCTTCTATGGAGTGGTGGATCGCGAGATCCCAGGTTTCAAGCACCTCATACTGTATGGCCAGTTGGATGTGTAGCCGATCCCTTGTTTCCTCCCCCTCCACAGCAAGGAGCTTTTCTCCTAAAAAGTCCTTAAAGAAACCTTGCAGCTCAAATCCACCACCTTCCAAAGGTTGAATTAGGGGGAGTTGACTTTTTTCCAGGTCGGCCAGTAACCCCCGTGCCCCTTCAGTCCGCAGAAGGAGACCAACAGCCTTAGGGTCTAAAGTTGTTAGCATCGAGGTGCGACGTAAAAACTCCTGTTCTTTTGGAGGTCTTGAGCTGTAAATCTCCTCAGCTACGGTGTTGAAGGTATCGCGGCCTTTGGAATATCGCTGATCCAGACGGGCAAGATTTTTACTGAGGCTAGAACAGAAGTGTAGCAGCCAGGTGGGATGCTTTTCGATCAACTCATCCCAGTCTTCTCGGCTAAGCCTCCACACCGTGGTATCATTGACAGTTATGATGGTTGCAGAGCGGGGCTCGTCCGACAGCAGGGCCATCTCCCCGAACCAATCCAGCGGTCCCAGAACGATGATTCCTTCGGGCCTCACCGTTTTGCTTTCCAGCACTACCTGAACCGCACCCGATTGAATCAGGTAGAATGCATCTCCCACCTCTCCCTGAGAGAAGATCGTCGTTCCGGTACTGAAAGACTTCTCCTCCAGCTTACCGAGGATCTTGGCTATGTCCTCACGCGATAGTCCAGAGAATAGAGGGATGCTCCTTACTGTATCTGCCAAATCGCTCATGAGCTCTATACGTTATCGACCAACCTTACCCGCCCTTATCACGAATTCCAGAACAATGGTTGAAACCAATAGCATTAGCCAAAATATCTTGCCAGATGAAGCAATTGTGAAGAAATACTATGTTAAGAAACGGATCTTGGCAAGGGCGAAGAAGCGCGTTCGCCTCTTGGAGATTAGAACTCCCCCCTTCGAATCGGTGTGACACAAATACCTAGACAGAAAAGGTTCCTGACACCTTTTTTCGTCTATTCGATTCCGAGGGACTTTATGAGTATCAAGAAGTACTGGCGGCGGTCCACACCAGAGATTGGGGTCAGGCATGACATCGGGTAGAGTAGAGGACAGGCTCGACTATCTTTAGGCCAACCCTTGGCTGTATCCGCCGTTTCCAGCTTCGTGCCCGTTTAGGGTTGTCCTTAGAAAGAAGTCCTATCCCCCCTCATCAAACCGTACG
>JAZFYO010000394.1:0-5355 GCA_036443615.1 Binatia bacterium
CTGGCCGCGCTCGCCAGGTCTTCGACGAATACATGGAATGGTTGGTTCCGGTGGAGCAGCTCATGCCCTGGTTTGAAAAAAGAATGAGCCTGTCAAACCAGTGGGGACTCACGCTGGTGACCACTCGCATCAGGCCCAGCCACTTTTCAGCTTTAAGGGAAATCTGGGCGAAAGGCGGATTGACAGTGAGGTGGCGGGTTGCCTTTCCCGGTGAACTGGACCCCAAGAAGGTCGGCAATCTGAGCGACATTGGTGATGACATGCTCAGGATTTCAGGAGGGAATGGTGGCTCGGTTGGTTATGGCTCGGGATGGTCTTTTGCACCCAGGATACGAACAATGCCGGGAGAACGTTCATGGGAAGAGCAGGGACGGAGTGAGGCCGCCGGGTGGGCTCGCACCAGGAAAGAACTTGTGGAAGAGATACGCTATGGATGGAGCATCCCGAACACTCATGTAAAGGGGGACCGGGCCACCTTTGAATTTCTTTCCGCAGTCGAGGATGCTAAGCAAAATCCTATAGTTAAAAGCCACGATCAGAGGCTCACCATCGATCATCTCTCCTTCGACATCCGTCCTCAGGAAATGAGCAAGATGAAAGAGTTGGGTGTCATTCCAAGCATCTCCCCCTGGTTTGTGTTTAATAAACAAAATATTCAGGAGATGCTTTACGAGTATGGGGCGGACCGGGTCAATAAAATGATGCCGATGAAAAGTTATATTCAGATGGGCATGAGACCCTCCTTAGAGTCCGATAGCGGTGACCCTCCGCTGGGGATGCCCTTGTATAAAATAGAACGCGCCGTGAGTCGCAGGGATGACGATCAGGGACGGGTCTGGAACGCAGAAGAAGGGGTGAGCCGGCAGGAGGCTCTCTGGATGTCGACCAAATGGTCCTCCTACTACACCGGGGATGAAGACGACCTGGGCAGCATAGAGCCGGGCAAACTCGCAGACCTGGTGGTGATGGAGAAGGATTACATGACGGTGCCCGAAGCTGAGATCGATCAGATCCCGATCATCCTGACCATTGTGGGAGGCCAAATCGTCTATGATGGACGGGAACAGTGAGGAAGGATATGTTTGACTCTGTTCAGGAGGTAAAAATGAAAGGACATATATTCAAGAGCAGTCTTGCGATTTTAGTGGTAGTACTCTGTGTCAAGGTCATGGCAGGCCAGCAGGTTTACCCGCCTGAGCTGTTTGCCTATGCGGACACGGTCTTGTACAACGGGAAGATTCTCACCGCGGACGATCAATTCACCATGGCCCAGGCAGTGGCCATTCGGGATGGGAAATTTCTGGCTGTGGGTGAAACCAGCAGGATCCTGCAACTGGCGGGACCGCAGAGCCGAAGAATCGATTTGCAGGGCAAGACAGTCGTGCCCGGATTCATGGATACCCACCTTCATTCGGCTTTTATGAACATTTCTTTTAAAAGCGGACAGAGCGGCAAGGTGAGACTGGAGAGCCTGGAGGGCGGATTAAAAGAGATTGAAGCCTTCGTGAAGTCAGCCCAGCCTGGAGAATGGGTCAATCTTGCCGGACCAAGAGGTCCTGCTTTTGCGGCTCTCAGGAAAGAACACCTGGACAAAGTTGCTCCCAATAATCCCCTCACCGTCAGCGCTTCCAGCGATGACTTCGTAGCGAACAGCCTGGTCATGGACAAACTTTCCCCTGACATTCCGGGCATAGAAAAAGATCCCACCACCGGTGAAACCAACGGAGTTTTACACGGCTGGTCGGTGGGGGTGGTGCAGTGGGAGATCATGCCCTGGAATCCTCCCCCCGGGGAATTGCTTGAATCCCAGAAAGAAGATTTGCTGAAGCTCAACCGACTCGGCTTGACAACACTTATGGGAAAGGCCGACGGCCGGGCCGTTTCAGTCTTGAAGGAACTCTGGGGCAAAGAAGAACTGACCATGCGTGTGCGCCTGGCTCATCAATTCCTTTGGCAAAACCCTCATGGGGAGCCTTTCTTGAAACGGCTTGGGAACCTGAGCGGCTTTGGGGATGACATGATGAAGATCATGGGGCTTTCCATACAACCTGTTGACGGAAGCATCTCCTCTGGAAGCGCTTTGACCTTTAATCCCAAGATCAGGGAATTTTCGGGCAATCCGTACGGCCTCTATGGACAGCATAAGTGGATCGACACGGCAGGAGAACAATGGCGTACTCTGACCGACCACGAAAACGTGCTTCTGGCCAACCGCTATGGCTGGACTGTGACCAGTTTGCATACCGGGGGCGATCAGGCGGCCGCCATCCATCTGGAGGTGTACGACAAGGCAAACCAGGAGAAGCCACTGACCGGAAGGTGGGGCATGGACCACCTCAACTGGGTGACTCCTGAATCCATGGAGATGATGAAAAAGTTGGGGGTGATTCCCAGTGTCTATCATCGCTCCTGGGGAAGTGTTGAGGGCCTGGATAAAATCATCTTTCAATACGGAGCCGACGCCATCCACCGAATGTTTCCGGCCAAGAGTATGATCCAGGCAGGTTTGAAGCCGGTGGCCGAAGCAGACGCTGATGTTTTACCGATGGCCTCTCCACTGTGGAATATCGAAAAATTTGTAAGCCGAAAAGACGAAGGCGGCAGAGTTTGGGGAGCGGATGAAAAATTGACTCGCCGGGAAGCTTTGAACACCTATACCAACTGGGCAGCTTATTATTCTGGCGATGAGGAGCGGCTGGGAACCATTGAGCCTGGGAAGCTGGCTGATCTGGTGGTGTTGGACGGAGATTTCCTGGAGGTGCCCGAAGATGAAATCGGGGAGATCCCGATTAGCCTGACTATGGTGGATGGCAAAGTGGTCTATCAGCAGGAAGGCAGATAAGGTTGATTGACCCGAGCCGGATCGACTTGGTATAAGGCAAGGACAAGGGAGGCCCCCAATATCCAATTTTTTGGATCGCAAATCCAATTATTTGAATAAACTCGACCTTAAGTCCGATAACCTTTGAGGCCACGTGGAATTGTAAGTCTTTGTATTCAGATGAGTTGTTTTCAAATGGGGGTGCACTTGAGGGAACTGGAACCAAAATTGCCTCCCCTTCCGAAGATCGAGATTTTTTTAATGTTTCTAAACCAAATTCCATCACGCTAAGCAGGGGGGTAGGGTATGTCCAAGAAAATCCACTATCTATGGGTCACGCTTTTGGTCTCGTTGACCTGTGCGGGACTTGCTTTGGCGCAGGTCACAACGGGAACGATCTCGGGAACAGTTCGGGATGAGACGGGAGCTGTTTTACCCGGGGTCACGATCAACGCAGTGAACACGGACACGGGAGTTGCCAGGACCGTCATCTCAGACGACGAAGGAAGGTATCACGCCGTGAACTTGGCTGTAGGCCCCTATGAAATCCGGGCAGAGCTGACGGGGTTTCAAAGCTCCCTCAGGAGCGGGGTACAGCTGACCATTGGGCGAGAAGCGCTGGTTGATTTCGCCTTAAGAGTGGGTGAGATCTCTGAGACCATTGAAGTGACGGGTGAGGCGCCGCTGGTTGAGACAACCGGAGCCGCCATTTCCGGCCTGATTGAGGAAAAACGAATCCTGGAGCTGCCCCTGAACGGAAGAAGTTTTGAGCAATTGGCGACGCTTGAGCTTGGGGTCAATTGGGCCCGAGGAGCCGGAGGGGGTGAAGAGCAGGGTCGAGCCAACCAGATATCCATTGCCGGCGCACGACCCTCCTACAGTAGTTGGCTGATGGATGGGACCGCCATTGCCAATTCAGCGGGCGCAACCCCTGGTGGAAGAGGGGGTCAATTTCTAGGCGTGGAGACGGTGAAGGAGTTTCGGGTTGAGACCTCTACCTATTGGAGCGCAGTTCGGGGGTTCGGCCGGCGGGGTGATCAACATCGTCACCAAATCCGGCAGCAATGAGTTGCATGGCTCCCTGTTTTATTTTCACCGCAATGACAATCTGGACGCCCGTAATACCTTCGACTTGGACCCAGAGAATCCCACCGTTCGCAGCGATCCGCCTGAGTTCAAAAGGAATCAGTTCGGATTCTCGCTGGGAGGACCCATCATCCCCAACAAGACCTTCTTTTTCGCAGCTTACGAAGGCTTGCGGGAAGGCAAGGGTGAGACGAAGTTCGCGGTGGTCCCCGTCAGAGACCCCAGCGATCCTTTTACCGTTATATTCACAGAGGACGGGACAACGCAAACAGCCGTCCCAGAGGTGGCACCTTATTTGGCTCTTTGGCCTTTCCCGACTCCCGGGGGTATCGATTTTGGCGATGGTACTGCGGAAAGAATTGTCCAGGCTACCCGGACCGTGGACGAAGATTTCTTTCAGGCTCGAGTCGATCACAATTTTTCTGATCGAGACAGTGCCTTTGTCCGCTATACGATCAGTGACTCGGAAACCTTCCGGCCCGATGATCTTCCCGAGTACTCCCCCTTTGAGCTGGGTCGAAACCAATTTGCAACGGTGGAGTGGAAACGGATCCTGACTAACAACCTTTTCAATACCAGTCGCTTCGGTTTCAATCGGACCTTTACCGATGCCCGGATGCAGCTGGCCGTGGATATTCCAGAGGCGCTGGATGTGGTTGCCGGTCAACCTTATTTGACCGGTGGTAATTTACAGCCCAGATCAGGGATCACCTCTCTGTCTGCCAGCTCGAGAGGATTTCCCGTTATCATTGCCTTGAATCATGAGGACTTTTCCAACGACTCGAACTATATTCGGGGTTCCCATAACTTCAAGTTCGGAGTCAATATCAGGTGGATTCAGGTCAACGCTCATGAAGGTCGCAGAAATTCGGGTGAGATCAGATTCGACGACATAGAGGATTTCCTTGACAATCTTGGGGATCGGTTCCGAGTCCTGGTCCCGGGGGGCGACCGCTTCCGATCCTGGAGACACGAATACTACGGCTTTTACCTCCAGGACGACATCAAGCTGACTCCTCGTCTGACCCTTAATGCCTGCCTCAGATATGAATATATGACCATGCCGGATGAAAAATATGGCCGCTGTATGAATCTGGACGATTTATTGGTCTTCCCACCAACGCGTGAGGGCTGCCCCCTGATCACCGACAATCCCACCACCAAAAACTTTGCACCTCGGCTGGGCCTGGCCTGGGATCTCAGCGGGGACGGCAAAACCGCGCTGCGGGCCGGCTTTGGGATCTTTCATGGCAATCTTTTTCCAAAAGAGTATCAAACGCCGGGACAAAGCCAGCCTCCCTTAGCCACGGTGGTCAGTATCAGACCCGGGCGTGGAGGCTTCCCTGATGACTTGCAGCTGCTGCTCCCCGGCCAACCTCTCCTGGACCGGCCCGGGATCTCCGTTCCGGATGTGCCTGGGGACTTTAGACCCATTAACATCACCCAGA
>JAZFYO010000395.1:0-3293 GCA_036443615.1 Binatia bacterium
GCATCGACGAATAGAAGAGCCACTAACAGTCCAATCACCAGCAGGGCAAACCCCAACGCGAAAGTTAGAATTCGGTCTGCATGATCCATCACATTCCCCTTCCACCATTCGTTTCAATAAAATTGAATGTCTAGCTAGCATAGCCCTCCCCCCGCGTCTACTAGTAAAATTACTAGTTTTTGGAAAAAAATTTACTAGGTTTAGGCGGGGCTTTTCGACGGTATAGCGGAATATCTGAGGATTGGGAAAAATCAGTCCTGGCTTACGTGTTTGATTCTTAACAAGCCTCCAACAGGCCGAATCGGTGCCAAGACTCAATTCATTAGCTCTTTAATTGAGTCCTAGCGGTTCTACACCGAGTAAACCCAGTCCCAGAGCGGCTCTGAGCCCAATCAGAATTGACTCATTTTCGCCTCCGACCAGGAGGGCACTAAGGTAAGTATCAGGAGTTTGCTCCCATCATCATCGGGATCTGGTTATTCTTCCGCTCAGGTTGGCCGTGTGATCCCACATCTCAACTGTCCCAAAATTCCACATCTCAGTTGTCTCGGTAGTGTATACGGGGGGAGAGGAGGATGATCTTATGCAAGACAAGGAAAGACGGATGCTAGAGAAAAAAAGTGATCCAAGAGATCCTCAGTGAGGAATTAAGCAAGAAGGTGGCAGCGGACAGACTAGGAGTAGAGGTTCGGTCGATTAACCGGTATCTGTGCCACTTTCGGGAGGCAGGTCCACAAGGTCTCTACGACCATCGAGGCAGCAACCATCAGAAGATCGATGAGAAGGCTGAGCGCCAGATTGTCCAGGCCAAGTTGCAGGGGCGTCATCGTAGTGCTCGGTTAATCCGAGATCGGTTAGGTCTAGGGGTTCACGAGGAGACAATTCGACAGGTGCTGATCAAGCACCACCTAGAGCGTAGCAGTCTCCCTCCAGTTAAACCGATTAAGCGCTTTGAAGCAGCTGAGCCCAATGATCTTTGGCAGATCGACATTCAGGGTAAAGTTAGCTTTCCTCTGATTGGGGAATTATTGCTGATTCTCGTTAAGGACGATCACAGTCGGTTTATCTTAGCGGGGCGTTGGTTTTTCCACCAGTACAAGATCAATGTTTTCATGGTGTTACATGAGGCTTTTGTTCGCTGGGGGTTACCGAAGGCAATCCTTTCAGACCGAGGTAGCCAGTTTAAAGCCTCTCAACTGCACGGGCAGGCGGAGTATCAGTATTTGATGCGCCGGTTAGGGATTGAACCGCTTTACGGCAAGAAGCCTCGCACGAAGGGCAAGATTGAGAATCAGTTTCGGTTCGTGCAGCGGGACTTTGTACTGGAGAACCTTGACCACAGCCAGTTGGATAGTCTCAGTGGGGCCTGGGAGAAGTGGATGCACTGGTACAACTGGAAACATCGTCATAGAGGACTCAACGGGGACAGCCCAGCCGATCACTACGTTCGATCGCTACGCCGGCCGAGTGTTGAGGAGCTGGAGCTTCTATTAATCCACGAGGAACCCAGGAAGGTAACCAGGACAGGTCACATTAGCTACTACGGGCAGTTTTACCGGGTTCCCGACAAGTACATTGGGCGGCGGGTGTGGACGGTGCTGAAGGGAGAGACCCTACGGATCGACTGTGGCAGCGAGGTCATTGGCCGCTACAGGGTCAAAACGGATTATCTGAAGGCTTTACCACGGGACAGTTGAGATTTGGAAAAGTGGGACAACTGAGATGTGGATTTACATGGCCGACCCAGGTTGACAAGCAGCCTCTGATTGGATAGCGTTTCCACCGCCGTTGCGGGGCCATAGTGCTCCAAGACTTTTAATGTACAGAGCGGTTTAGATTATTGGGTAACCCCGCGGTCGATTTAACTTGATTCCGGTGCAACTTATTATAAAGGAGGAAACGATCATGAAACATGCATTTTTAAGGCAGGCCGTGAGACTTCACGGTTTCACCCTTTCCATGGCGCTCGTGGCCGTGGCTGTTACCGGGCTTATGGGCGTCCGTGACGCAAAGGCCCAAACCAAGTTCACGGCAGGCACGGTCTTTTTGAGTGCCACTGCGTGGCCTCACTACGTGGCCGTAGATAAAGGCTACCTCAAGGCTCGCGGCCTGGATGTAGACATTATCGCTACCCGTTCCAGTGCCAAGGCCATACAGCAGCTTGTCGCTGAATCAATTCAGATTAACTCAAGCGGTATGCCGGACAACCTCCGGGCCATCAATAAAGGCGGGCCGATTAAAATTATAATGACCCAGGTGGCCACCCCGCCTTACATGGTATACGCCAAGCCCAGCATCAAGTCGATTACCGATCTCAAGGGGAAAACAGTTATTGTCGGCGGCAGTAAGGACGTGACGCGTATTTACGTCGAGGCGTTGTTCGCACCCGCCGGTCTGAAACCAGGCGATTATGACTACATCTATGCAGGATCGACATCCAACAGGTTCGCGGCGCTCATGTCGGGAGGTGTGGACGCGGCCATAATGCTGCCCCCGTTTTCTTTACGGGCCGAAGAGGAAGGATATACCAACCTCGGGAACATTCAGAGCGTCCTCGCCGACTTTCCTTTCACGGTCTACGCGGTAAACACCAACTGGGCCAAGAAAAACAGGAAGGTAGTCATTGACTATCTCGCCGCCCTCCTCAAGGGAATCAAGTGGCTCTATAACCCGGCAAACAAGGAGGAGGCCGTTGCCATACTCACCAAATGGACCAAATTCAAGACAGATGACGGCAGAAAGACCTATGACATCTTCATGAAGGAGATCAACGCCTTCCGCAAAGATGGCGCGGTGACACAAAGCGCGTACGATCAGATGATCAATGTGTTGATGGATTGGGGCGATATCAAGAGACCCAAACCGCCCATCAGCAAGTTCTATGACGATAGCTACCTGAAGGCTGCGCTGAAGCAACAGTAAGGGGGCTTCCTCATAAGATTGGATATTCTGAATAGTGGGCGATAAGTTGAGGGGAGCGGCCGCAGAGGCGGCAGGCGACGTGGCCGTTCTACCCTCCGATCTGATCAAAATAGAGCGCAAGCGAAAACGAACGAGCAAGGCCCTCAAGGCGCAGTTCTTTGCCTGGACGTCGGTATTTTCCGGCCTCATCATCTGGGAAATCGTCGGCCGCTACCTGGTTCAGAATGCCCTGTTCCTGGCGACGCCCATACAGGCAGTGGGCTCGATCGTAGTACTCGTGAAAAGCGGCGAGCTTGCACACCATGCCTGGGTGAGCGGGCAGGAATTCCTGATCGGCTTCGTCATCGCCTGTGTCACGGGGGTCATTCTCG
>JAZFYO010000396.1:0-2689 GCA_036443615.1 Binatia bacterium
GGAATGCTTGCGATGGCGCCGGAGATGCTCCGCGCCCCCATGATCGTGCCCGCCGCCAGGGGACCGAGTCCCGTGCTGGTAACGAGCTCGGCCAGGAGCACAGGAAAACCTGATGCAAACCAGTGAATGACCGCATGGCCGCATGCAATGCTCCCCAGCAGAGTCACGTTGCGCGGGTTGGTGAGGCTGGTATCTTGCTCCTGGATGTTATCCATGGTGGAGGGATAGGCGACCAAATGGCGCCTGCCTTTGAGGCTTGCCTACTCTAGCGGCAAATGCGAATGCACCTCCAGCAGCCGAGTATCCAGTACGACCCGTCGCTTTTGAAATTGCCATGAACCATTTGTTTCGACAACCTCATCCTCGCTGTGACCAACAGCATACAGGCTCGTTCGACCTGCTTCTGTAGTCCGGTAGACGACGAAATTTGATCTAACCGTAGCAGCTTTACCATGAAGGTTAATATGAATGTTTGATACCAAATGTAGCCGCTTTGCCGTATCAAGCACATAGTTGGGCACGAGAGTCATCCTCTTTACCAGATCGTCTTTATTGAGCTTCATCATATAATCGTCGATGCCGCCGATTTCTTTGCTTTGGATCAACATCTCGTACTGTGCTGTATCAGTAAAAAGGTCGGTCCATTCCTCGACTCGACTCTCGTCGAGCAATCGAGCTGCTCTAAGTAGTAACTCCTCTACAGCGCGACGGGACACCCAGTCCGATAATGAGTCTGCCATGGTAAATCTTGCGATTCCCTACTAAACGGATCATTCGCTGAAAAGACAGTCAAAAGTTTTGTTGCCCATACCTTTGCCCGTGTCTCATCCTGGAGGCTTATTGGGCGAGACCGGGGTGCTTCCAGTGAACCCAGCGACTTATAGTTCTGATCCGAAGGCGGTGTCAAGGCTTGGGAGACATGCGTCGGAGAATCTCAGTTGGTTTTTTACATTTTGGTGTATTACAGTACCGAGGATAGCCAACGAGAAGAGTGCCCCTGTGAAGGGAAAGCACAGCAGGCATGCATTTGAAAGGAGGTGTCTTATGGGTGTCGATGGACGTGGTGTCAGACCTGAGAGGGTCCCCAATCTGCCGCGGACTCATTTTATTGACACTCGGATTTACACCGATCCAATAATCTTTGAAGAGGAGCGCTCAAAGATTTTCGCCAACGTTTGGAATTTTGTGTGTCATGAAAGTGAGTTGCCGAACCCTGGGTGTTTCCGGACAGCGACAGTTGCGGGCTTTCCCCTTTTCGTGGTTCGGCAAGAGGATGGGGGCATTAGAGGTTTCTACAATATTTGCCGGCATCGGCAGGCACAGGTGGTGAGGTCGTGCAGCGGCCAGGCCAAAGCCTTTCAGTGTTTCTATCATTTGTGGACCTATGGGTTGGATGGGCAGCTTTTGGGGGTGACGTTACCCGAGGGCTATAACAACACAGGGTTCGACGCAGCGGATTTTGGATTGAGGGAGATCCGGGTGGAGTCGGTAGCGGGTCTCGTGTTTGTATGTCTCAGCGACGAAGCGGAAACTCTTCGGGAGTATTTGGGAGAGGTTGCTTCGGTGCTTGAAAGATACGCTCCCCCAGAGGGATTCGAGGTGTTTCACTACCACCAGGCAGAGATCAAGACCAATTGGAAACTTTTTTTCGAGAACAACTCGGAACGATACCACACGGCCCTGCATTGGGCCCACAGGAATCGGGCGAATTGGGGTAAGCCTGGTGGACCCGCGGACGGTTGGACTTTCGTGGGGAATGGCCACAACTACACCCCGTTTGATCGTGGCAAACAAATGGGGAGAAGCAAGAATATAGGTCTTGAAGAGAGGGATAGGTTTACTCTACCGGGACACCAGGGGAACGTTACAAGCTCTCATCATCTATTCCCAGATATACTGCTAGTCACCATTTCAACCGTTCTTAGAATAGATCATCTGATACCTTTAGCTCCGGGTCGGACCCTGGCTGAGTGGCGTGGGCTTGGAGTGAAAGGTGAGGCGTCGGATGTTCGTAACCTAAGGATTAAACATCATAATGAGTTCTGGGGCTACTCGGGAGCAAATTTGCCCGAGGATATTACGGCCGCAGAATCGCAATGGCCAATGATGGCTGCAGGTGCCGTAAGGTACAGCGTCGTGGCGAGGGAGGGAGCAGCCTTCAGCGACGAAGCTTTGCGACATTATTACAAAGAGTGGAACCGCCGAATGGGACGGCACTATTGGGATCCCTTTGGCGAGCTTGAGAATACAAGTCCAAAGGGTTCCAACGCATCAGCTCATAGGTGACGGGGTCAGGCTGGCCCTGGTCCTGACCCCCAATCATTGTGGCTGATAGCGCCGGTCAGTCACGGATGTCCTGGAGGAACCATTCGGTGGGCAGCTCACGTCCGAGTCCGGCCTCGCGAGCCTTCCGATACACCACGGACCCTACCGCCGCGAACTGAAGCCCCTGGTTCCCGCCGTTCAGGTAGAGCGTGATATCGTCGGCCGACCGCCGGGTCCCGCCTTTCCCCGCCACCAGATCGGTGAAGGTCGGGTAGCGCTCACCGCTTCCCATGCGTTCCATCTGATGGGCAGGCTCTGGTAACCGCGCCATCTCCCGGTCGTTGCCAGCCACGTACGCCACGGGACTGTGCCCCCGGCCGTACTGGATGCGCGGGTTCTCCTCGGCGAACTTTGCCCCGCCGAT
>JAZFYO010000397.1:0-12546 GCA_036443615.1 Binatia bacterium
ACAATGGTTGGCGGCAGGCCGACTTTGACTTCGGGAAAGGCCAATCGGGTATTTTCCGCCGCCAGCGTAATGTCGCACCCGACCGCCAGTCCGAGACCAAAACCGAATGCCTTCCCATGCACTAGAGAAATCGTGATTCCGGGAAAAGAGGTGAGCAGCCGGTTCACACGGGTTATCTTGCTGAGGACCTCATTCCATTCTTTGGGGCCTTTCGGCGGTGTTGGCCCTGGTTCACGTCCGACGCAGAAATGGTCGCCGCTGCCCTGAAGCACCAGCACCCTTGAGAGCGCCCTATCCCCCACCCCCGCAAGCGTTTCCGCCAGGGCATCCATCATCTCCGAATTTACCGCATTGTCCCGGTCCGGGCGGTTCAAGGTCAGGGTGGCAACACTCCCCTTTTCCTCCAAGAGAATTTCTAGTGAGCCCATCTCTTCCTTTCTCCCCTTATGCTTGAGGAAACCGATCAGAAAATCTCTTTCTTGAGCAGGCCAACCTCGAGGCTCTACTTTCTACCGACCTTCCACAGCACTATAGTTCTACCCCTTGACCTGCCCTAAGCTATCTAGAAAGCTTTGGCACCACCAGTGCACATCATTTTGTCTGACAGCTTGGCGGAGTCGCTCCATTCGACTCCGCTTCTCGGCCTGCTGCATGGATAACGAATCGCGGATGGCATCTGATAGATCCTCGATGTCGTAGGGATTCACGATGATCCCGTCAGTTAGAATCCCTGCTACCCCGGCAAATTCACTGAGAATTAGACATCCATCATCACGCGCTGAGGCCACGTATTCTTGAGCCACTAGATTCATTCCCTCCCTCAAGGCTGTGATCAAGGCCATATCGGCAGCCAAATAATAAGCCACCATCTCCTCGAGGGGAAAACCCTTATACAAATAACGCAACGGAACCCATTTTTTGGTACTGAATCGCCCGGCAATCCGCCCGATAATTTCATCAATCTCTCGTCGCAAGACTCTATATTCCTCGACCTGGGTCCGTGAGGGAATGACAATCTGCACTAAGCAAATCCGTCCATGAAATTCGGGATTTTTCTCGAGAAACCGCTCATAGGCCAAGAGCCTTTCCCTTATCCCCTTCGTATAATCGAGACGATCTACGCCCAGGACCAGATGCTCCGCGCCTATTTCTTCACGGATCTGCTGGGCTTTCCATTCAACAGTAGGGCTCGAAGCAAGCCCATTCCATTTTCGAAAATCGATCCCGATCGGGAACACCCCCACTCTAACAACCCGTCCGTCGTATGAAATAGAACCGTTGGCTCGATCCACGGGTAGCTTCAAGACTTCCTCCACAGTTTGAAGAAAATTTTCGGCATGGAGGGGGACCTGAAATCCAATCAGGTCACTCCCCAACAGACCGCGCAAGATCTCCTTACGCCAGGGAAGGATGCGAAAGACGGGGCAGACTGGAAAAGGAATATGCCAAAAGAAACCGATCGATAGACGCTGCTCCTCTTCTCTCAGGAGAGAGGGCAATAGTGACAGATGAAAATCATGAATCCAGACAATGTCCCGATCCTCAGAAAGCTCTTTGTAAACTTGGGCGAACTTCTTATTCACTTCCTGATAAGCTTCCCAGTATTCGCTTCTGAAATGGCATCGATTTAGAAAATAGTGGGAGAGAGGCCATAAGACACGGTTAGAAAATCCCTCATAATAATTTCGGATCTCCAAACCTGTAAGTTGGATCAGGCGCAGATAATATTTAGGGTCATCCAGTGGGAACTTGAGATGCTGGGGGACCTCTGCCCCCTCTCCCCAAGCAATCCAAGTACCTCCGGCGTGACACATAATTTCATCCAGAATAGAGATAACACCCGAAACGGTTTTCTCATAGGAGATCCGTCCGAATCTCCTCTTCGGCTGATATGGAGCACGATTGGAAATGATCGTTACAGGGCGCTCTATATACTGTACGCGCTCCATGGATGAAGTAGGATTAAATGAAAAAAAGTGGGGAAGCTAGTGGAGGAAGCCATTTTTGCCAACCCGAACTGCACCCTGGTTTTCTAGAAGGTTCTGCCGGTCTCTGAGGTAAAGGTCAAGATGGGACCGATTCTCGATGTCCCGACTTCAAAGCACTTTGCGAGCCGGAGACAGGCTTTTTTTGGCAGGCTCCATACCCTTTATATCATTGAGGCTTTTTAGAAAGCTCTGACACCACCAGTAGACGTCCCTCCCCTTGACCGATTGGCGGAGCTGCCGCATCCGATTTCGCCTCTCGCCCTCCTCCATCGCCAAAGAATAAAGGATGGATTCTGCCACACCCTCGACATCATAAGGATTCACCACGATCGCATCGCTGAGAATTCCTGCCGCTCCCGCAAACTCGCTTAGGATCAGACAACCATCTTCCCTCATACGCGAGGCGACATACTCCTCCGCGACCAGATTCATCCCGTCTCTGAGAGGAGTGATCATGGCCGTGTCGGCCGCCGCGTAATAGTTCACCAACTCCTCCATGGGAAAGGCCTTATAAAGATAACGCAGAGGAACCCACTTTCGAGTGCTGAAACGTCCGCTAATTCGACCTACCGCTTCATCTATTTCCCTTCGTAAAATCCTGTACTCCTCGACACGGGTGCGAGAAGGAACTGCGATCTGCACCATGCACACCCGGCCATGATACTCGGGGTATTTTTCCAGGAAACGTTCAAAGGCAAGGAGCCTCTCGCGGATTCCCTTAGTGTAATCGAGACGATCGACGCCTAGGAGAATATGATCCGCGCCAATCTCCCTCCGCATCTGAGCGGCCTTTTCGATATTGCCCGGTCTTGAGGCCAGTTCGTTCCATTTTTGATAATCGATCCCTACAGGAAAGACGCCCACCTTGACGGTCCGGCCTTCAAAATCAATAGAATAGTTTTCCCAATCCACAGGGATCTTGAACACATCCTCCACTGTTTGTAGAAAATTTGCGGCGTGTGAACGAAGCTGAAAGCCGATCAGGTCGCATCCCAGAAGGCCGCGCAAGACCTCTTTCCGCCATGGGAGAACGCGAAACACCGGTGAAGAGGGAAATGGGATATGCCAAAAAAAACCAATCGATAGATCACGATGCTTTTCTCTAAGCAGACTGGGCAGCAGGGTCAGGTGGAAATCGTGAATCCAAATATTCTCATGGGCATGAGACCCCCGTTCAAACGCCTTGGCGAACTTTTCATTCACTCCCCGATACGCCTTCCAATACTCACTCCTAAAATGGCATCGATCCAGGAAGTAATGGGAAAGGGGCCACATGACTCGATTGGAAAATCCCTGATAATAATTCCTCACCTCCAGATCGGTGAGCTCGACCAGGGACATGGAGTATTTGGGGTCATCCATCGGGATGCCGATCCGGGCCGGGATCTCCCCTGTTTCCCCCCACGCGAGCCAGGTCCCCCCGCCTTGACGCATAATCTCGTCCAGGACGGAGACCAGCCCGCCAACGGTTTTCTCGCAGGAGAGCTGCCCGAATTTTCTCTTCAGTTGATACGGGGCACGGTTGGAAATGATCGTGAGGCGGGCATCCTTTTGAAGTGTAACGTCTTCCATGGCTGAGGTGAAATCTAAGCCAGGGGCTCAGAAGGACGGTTGAGGAGATTTTTCCGAACATCAGAGCATAGGGCGATTGGGACCCCCTGTCAACTCTATTTTTTCTCTTTGCTATTTGGAGCCGAAATTCAAGGATCTCTTTCTAAATCCTAATCCCCTTGACCTAATTTCGCCATATCTATAATATTTCTGAGTTTTTCTTATTCGGCTGGAGCCAAACAATGCAGGCATTATACAAATTTCTCTTTCTGATGGCCTTTTGGCTTCTCCTTTCGGGTCAGACGGATCTGAGCGATTCCGGGGACCGCTATCTTATTATCTGCGGTGTCTTATCCTGCGCGTTTGTCACCTACATTGCGATGCGCATGAACATCCTCGATGAAGAGGGCCACCCGATTCACCTTGTATTCCGAATGCTCCGATACCTCCCTTGGCTCCTGTGGCAGGTTGCCCTTGCCAATATTGATGTCGCCTACCGCGTCTGGCATCCGAAACAAAAAATAACTCCACAGTTTATCAAGGTCCCTCTCGGCATGCGGACAAGCCTCGGCACACTGATCTACGCAAATTCAATAACTCTGACACCTGGCACAATTACCGTCAGCGTGGATGAAACGAAAGGCGAGCTACTGGTGCATGCCCTATCCGACAAGGCCGCCAAGGAGCTGCTATCGGGAGAGATGCACGATCGCATTGAGAAACTGGAAGGCACGGCATGAGCGTCACCAACGGGATCCTTTTTTTCACGGCTTGTACGGTTCTTGTGGGGATTTTTCTCATTCTCATACGGGTCATCTTGGGGCCAACGGTCTATGACCGCATTCTGGCCGCGAACGCGATAGGGACCAAGGCGGTGGTCTTCGTCGTGATCTTGGGATTCATGTTCGGGAGACCGGGATTCTTGGACGTTGCACTTCTTTATGCGCTTATAAATTTCGTTGTCACGATAGGTATTCTTAAATTCACAGAGTTTAGGCGTCTGGGATAGATGTTATGGAAATTGCATATGAAGTTTTGACATTTGTGTTTCTAGCCGGGGGAGCTTTCTTTGCTCTGACAGCGGCAGTTGGGCTGTTAAAAATGCCCGACTTTTACACTCGGGCTCATCCCGCCGGTAAAGGCGACACCCTCGCCCAGACACTCATTATGGCCGGTTTGCTGGTACAGACCTTTCATAGTGAATTATTTGGATTGCAGGCGGGTATCAAGTTGACCCTGATTGTTGTAATTCTTTTTATCACCGCACCTACCGCGACACATGCCATCACCAAGGCTGCCCACGTCAGCGGCCTGAAACTTTGGCGCAAGGAAGAGCAAAAAGATGTCTGAGTTCATACTCATTGACGGAATCCTGCTTTTTCTCATCATCGTCACTTCCCTGGCAGTGGTCATGATGCGTAATCTTCTTGCCGCCATAGTGGCCATGGCCGTGTACAGTTTCCTCATGTCTCTAGTGTGGCTGAACCTGGATGCCGTGGATGTGGCCTTTACTGAAGCGGCGGTCGGGGTGGGAATTTCGACGATCCTGCTCATCGGGGCACTGGTACTGGTTGGCACCGATGAAAAGAAACACAGGGCGATCCACTGGCCTGCCTTTCTGATAACCGCTCTCACGGCGGCTGCATTGATATATGGAACACTGGACATGCCCCACTTTGGCGACTCCAAGTCACCGCCTCAAACCCATGTGGCTCCCGAATATATCTTGCAGACAGTTGAGAAAAATAAGCCTGCATCGAAGGATGGACACGGGGCCAGGCGTGAGAATTATTTTCATGGCCATGTGCCCAACCTGGTCACTTCCGTGATTGTGAATTATCGCGCGTATGACACCTTGTTCGAAGTGGCTGTCATCTTTACTGCCGGGATCAGCCTCATACTGCTCCTCCGCAGTATACAATCCGGCAGGAGAAAGGAATTGCCGTGAGGGATCAGGTCGTTCTGCGGATTATCACTAAAATTAGTATTCCCTTAATAATGGTCTTTGGCTTTTATGTTATTACACATGGGGAGCTCGGCGCCGGCGGCGGATTCCAGGGTGGGGTAGTCTTGGCCTCGGCGTTCATCCTGTATGGGATTGTCTATGGGGTGGAAGAGATGCGAATGGCCATCCCAAGGCGTCTTTCAGACGCACTGGCCTGCATCGGAGTCCTCCTCTACGCAGGTATTGGAGCCTTCAGCATAATTACAGGATATAAATATCTTGATTTTACTCCGTTAATGCCTTCATACCCGGGAGTCGCAGAATCATGGGGGATGACCCTGGTTGAATATAGCGTGGGCATTACCGTGGCCGCCGTGATGATCACGGTCTTCAATGAAATTACCGAAGGAACGGTGCCGCAGGATAATCGTTCATTGGAGCCGCAAAAAACAAGAGGCCCAGACTAGGTATAGGTGGACAACAAGGATTCGGTTCCAGAAACGAACTAATTCCCCACTGAAGACAAACCTCATCCAGCAGCGGGCACAGATGAAAGCAAGAAAGCTCTTCGGTCATTCTCATCCAGGGCGGCGATGCGTGACTCTATAATTCCACGAGCCCCCAAGCACGTTATATCGAACACGGGGTTTGCCTCCCCGTGGTCGACCAATGGGGAGAGCCGCCGCTTCTCCCCTTTGGAAACCCCATCGGCTTTGCTCCCGCCTCAAGAGGCGGGGTTTACATTGAATCAAGTGATTGGAGTAAAGCTGCTGATCTTCGGCTGAACACAAACAAGAGAGGATTAAAATGCGTTTTTTTGATCTTTACAACTATTGGATTTTTATTCTCTTGATGATGATTGGATTCTACGCGGTTATTGCCAAACCTAACCTTGTCAAAAAAGTAATCGGCCTTACGCTCTTTCAGACGGCAATCTTTCTCTTCTTCATTTCATTAGGGAAAATCGAAGAGGGTACGGCCCCGGTAGTTGTACCCTTTGCCACGGTATACTCCAACCCTCTCCCCCACGCCTTGATCCTGACCGCCATCGTGGTCTCCGTCAGCACCCTGGCGGTAGCGCTGGCGATCATCGTTAACATCAAGCAGAGCTACGGAACCATCGAAGAAGATGAAGTAGAGGGGGCCGAGGGGAATTGATGGAGAATAACCTGCTGGCCCTTATCGTAGTCCTGCCGCTCCTGGCTGCGCTCTTAACTCCGTTCCTCGGACGAGGCAACAAGCCGTGGATTTTAGCCACCCTGACGACGTGGACCGTCCTTGCTATAGCCATTAAGATTTTTATCCAGATCAACGTATTGGCAAACGCGCCTGGCGGCCAGGAAGCCTTCCTCAGTTACGCAATGGGAGACTGGAAAATACCTTGGGGAATTGAGTATCGCGTTGATCCCTTCAATGCCTTCATTTTGCTCATCATTGCAATGATTTCGGCGGTGGCCACTTATTACGCACGCCTCAGCGTTTCCCAGGAAATCCCCAGTGACAAGATACGTTTTTTATATGCCTTATGGCTCCTCTTTATTACGGGTCTTTTGGGCGTCACGATCACCGGTGACATATTCAATCTATACGTCTTAATGGAAATTTCATCGCTTGCGAGCTACGCGCTTGTGGCGATGGGTAAATACCACAACCGTAAGGCCTTATCTGCGAGCATCAATTACCTCATCCTGGGAACCATTGGGGCAAGCTTCTATTTGATAGGCGTCGGCTATCTTTACAGCATCACGGGTACCCTGAACATGGCGGATCTGACTGAAAAAATTAAGCTCCTGCATGACAATCGTACAGTTGTAAGCGCCTTTGCGTTCCTCTTGATCGGGCTCGGTGTGAAGATGGCGCTTTTTCCGCTTCACGGGTGGTTGCCAAATGCACACGGCTATGCCCCTCCAATCGTATCTGCCCTCCTCTCCGGGGTTGCTATCAAAGTAGGCGCATACGTGATGATCCGCTTCATCTTTACTATTCTGGGCGTGGAATTCAGCTTTGAAATACTCCCGATTGGTCCCATCCTCCTGTTCCTCGCAAGCCTTGCCATCCTCTTAGGCTCCTATATGGCCATTCAACAGTCGAGTTTAAAGCGCATGCTTGCATACTCCAGTGTCGCCCAGATCGGCTATATCACACTGGGGTTCGGGCTCGCGAACGAGAGCGGACTCACAGGCTCACTGATCCACATCTTTAATCATGCCCTGATGAAAAGCGGGCTCTTCCTGGCCGCCGGGATCGTCATCTACCGCGTAGGAGAAGCGGACCTCCCTCACTTACGGGGATTGGGGCGCAAGATGCCTTTCACCATGGCCGCCTTCACCGCCGGGGGTCTGGGACTTATTGGGACGCCGCTCACATCGGGTTTCATCAGCAAGTGGTACCTCGTGTTGGGAGCGATCGATAGAGGACTGTTCATCTTGGTTTTTATCGTCCTGCTGGGATCCCTGCTTGCCGTCGTCTATGTGTGGCGGGTTGTGGAAGTGATCTATTTTAAACCTGCTTCCGATTCTTCAACCGAAGTTAAAGAAGCGCCCTGGTCCCTGATCCTACCGGTCTGGATTCTGATCGGTGCGAGCCTTTACTTCGGAATAGATTCTTCCCTCTCTTCCCACATGGCCGGCCAAGCAGCCCGCTTCTTACTGGGTGTAGGATAATGAGCAACGGGACAATTCTAGCCTTTGCCCTGCTGGCCCCTCTTCTGGGTGCGGGTCTCATCGCATTTCTCGATCGCTGGCCCAAGGTGCGCGAAGCCATAAACCTGCTGAGCGCATTTTCCCTGCTCAGCCTTGTTCTTATCTTGCTCCGGCACCTTAACACAGGGGATTCGATAGCCTTTAGCTTCCTTGAGGTCATGCCGGGTCTTCATCTCGCATTTATGGTTGAACCCTTGGGACTTCTCTTTGCCTCGGTCGCCTCCAGCTTGTGGATTATCACCTCGATTTACACCATCGGATACATGCAAGCCCACAGGGAGGAGCATCGGACCCGGTTTTGTACATTCTTCGCCTTAACCATAGCAGCTGCCATCGGGATTGCCTTTGCCGGCAACTGTTTCACGCTGTTTATCTTCTACGAGATGATGACACTGGTCACCTATCCGCTTGTTACCCATCACGGGACTGAGGATGCCATGAGGGCGGGACGGATCTATCTTGGCTACCTCTTCGGCACCTCCGTTGCCTTTTTCCTCCTGGCGATCACCTGGACGTGGTTTCTGGCCGGTACGCTGGATTTCAAGGCGGGTGGCATCCTTGCGGGCAAGGCGGGCAACACGACGCTTCTCGTGTTGCTGGCACTTTACGTTTTCGGAATCGGGAAGGCGGCCCTGATGCCCTTTCATCGCTGGTTACCCGCTGCGATGGTTGCACCGGCGCCGGTCAGCGCCCTTCTCCATGCCGTCGCCGTGGTAAAGGCCGGCGTATTCTCCGTTATGAAGATCGTCGTCTACGTATTCGGAATCGACCTCCTTCGCGAAACCGGCTTGAGTGTTTGGTTGATGTATGTCTCAGCGGCCACGATTCTCATCGCTTCGCTCATTGCATTGACCAAGGATAATCTCAAAACGCGTCTGGCCTATTCTACGGTGAGCCAATTATCGTACATCGTCCTGGGCGCCGCACTCGCAAACGCATGGGGGGTTATTGGGGGGAGCATGCACATCATCATGCACGCGTTTGGCAAGATCACTTTATTCTTCTGTGCGGGCGCGATTGACGTAGCCACCCATAAAACAAAGATCAGCGAAATGTCCCAGATCGGGAAAATCATGCCCGTGACCATGACCGCCTTTCTCATCGGATCCCTAAGCGTCATAGGCCTCCCGCCATTTGGCGGCTCATGGAGCAAATGGTACCTGATCATGGGCGCCGTCAGTGCGGGTCATACGATTCTGGTTGGCGTTCTGATGGTGAGTTCACTTCTCAACATTGCCTACCTGATGCCCATAGTCGTCCGCGCTTTTTTTATTGGGTCATCTAATCCAACGGGGGAAACGAAGGTCAAAGAGGCGCCCCTGACTTGTGTGATCCCGCTGTGTATCACCGCCGTTGGCTGTCTTGTCCTATTCTTCTTCGCCAATGACCTGTACCAGTTCTTATCCAGGCTTGTTCAGAGTTGAGGAAAAGACGCGATGAAAAGCGAAAAGAAATACTGGCTCGATGACAGCCGTAACGTAGATAAGATTTTCTGGGGACTCTGTTGGGTATGCCTGCTGTTGGTCTTACCTGACCTTTTCTACCACAGGCACGTTTATTTCTCCTGGGAGGGCTGGACGGGTTTCTACAGCCTATATGGCTTTATCGCCTGTTTCGGTCTTGTCCTTCTGGCCAAGCAGCTGCGTAAAATCGTCAAGCAAAAAGAAGACTATTATGACAGTTAACCTTATCCCCGGTTCGGTTCTGATATTCGGTGCGCTGCTCGTGCCGCTGATACGCGGGCGCTTGCAATCAGCCTACCTGCTGGCCTTGCCCCTGTTAAGCCTTTATTTTCTGCTGGGCCTTCCCTATGGGGAGTATGGCCAGATTTCTTTATTCGATTACACCCTGACGTCGATCCGGGTCGACAAGCTAAGCTTTGTCTTCGGCATCATCTTTCACTTCGCCGCCTTTCTCAGCGTTCTATACGCCCTGCACGTAAGGGACAACGTACAACACGTTACAGGACTCATTTACGCGGGCAGCGCTATCTCGGCTGTATTTGCCGGTGATTTGATCAGCCTGTTTGTCTATTGGGAACTCACCGCCGTGTCCTCGGCATTTTTGATTTGGGCGAGCCGGACCGAGAGGTCCTATCGGGCCGGCATGCGATACCTCATCATTCAGGTCACCTCGGGTCTGTTTCTTCTTGCCGGGATCATTTTCCATGTCCAAGAGAGTGGCAAGATCGCGTTTGATGTTTTGAGTCTGAGCGGCCCAGGAGCAACACTAATCTTTATCGCATTCGGGATCAAGTGTGCCTTCCCCCTTCTTCATAACTGGCTGCAAGACGCTTACCCGGAAGCGACTGTTACGGGGACGGTCTTCTTGAGCGCCTTCACCACCAAACTGGCGGTCTATGCCCTGGCTCGAGGATTTCCCGGCACAGAAATGCTGATCTGGATCGGGGCCATCATGACCGCCTTCCCCATATTTTACGCGGTCATTGAAAACGATCTCCGGCGTGTCTTGGCCTACAGCCTAAATAATCAGCTCGGCTTCATGGTGGTCGGGATAGGGATTGGAACCCAGTTGTCATTGAACGGCACTGTTGCTCACGCCTTTGCCCACATTATCTACAAGGCCTTGCTCTTTATGTCGATGGGGGCCGTGCTGTTCAGAACCGGCACGGTCAAGGGGTCCGAGCTCGGGGGACTCTATAAATCTATGCCCTATACCACCACTTTTTGCATCGTGGGCGCCGCCTCGATCTCGGCCTTTCCACTGTTCAGCGGTTTCGTCAGCAAGTCGTTAATCATGTCCGCCGCAGTGGATGAATCCCACATCATCACCTGGCTGGTCCTGCTCTTCGCCTCAGCGGGCGTGTTTCACCATTCCGGAATCAAGATCCCTTTTTTCGCTTTCTTTGCCCACGACTCCGGGATCCGCTGCAAGGAGGCACCCTTTAACATGCTCCTGGCGATGGGGCTGGCTGCTTTTCTCTGTATCGGGATCGGCATTTTTCCGACGCCGCTATTTAACCTTCTCCCGTACGCCGTGGAATATGTCCCCTACACCACAACCCACGTGCTAACACAGCTTCAGCTTCTTATCTTCTCCGCCCTGGCCTTTGCCGTGTTAAAGCGAACGGGGCTCTACCCGCCGGAGTTGAATTTAATCCATCTCGACAGTGACTGGTTCTATCGCCGCCTTCCGAGACTTGTCTGGGAAGGACTCTGCGTGCCCGTGGTCAGAATAATCAATCAGGGGCAGGCTTCGGTATCAGGACGAATCTCCGGGATGACCATCACTATCCCGAAGTCATGGGCGTTGGGCCAGATGGTACTCCTGATTGTCTTTTTGCTCTTATCGTTCCTCGTCGTTAATTTCTGGTACAGATGACAAATATTATTTGAACCCCAGCCGGACCCAAAGCGGACAGAGTGCCAATCCCGAGAGAATTAAGACAATTATCCACGGCATTGGCCACGGAAACCAAAACGGGGCCGGACTCCCCGTAAGCCACGTACCGAATCCCACAAGCAAACAAAACACGGAAAGGCCGCAAGCCATCATCGCCCCTATCGAGCGCCACAGACGGCGGGGACCATCATCGTCCCCAACACCGGCCTCTCTGGCGATCGGCCTCCAGAAGCCCACTGGTTTTACTCTTTTATAAAAGGCAATCAGGAGACCGCGATCTTCCGGACCCGCCACCCGAATGGCAACCAGGGCTGCTATGGTCGAGACCAGGGCCATTATCAATAATCTCAGGGCATGATGCTGATCATCCACGGCGACCAACAAAATGGGCGCAATGATCAGGGAGACCAAAATTGCGGCGATCTCCGCCCAGGCATTCATTCGCCACCAAAGCCAGCGCAATATCAATACAACACCCATCCCCGCACCCAAGAGAAGGCTCAACTGCCAGGCCTGATTGATGGAGGTCAGTTGAGTCATGATAACCAGGGCAATGGCAAGAATGAGTATATTGGCACACCGGGCTACCCAAACCAGAGAGCGATCGCTCGGTTCTTTCTTCAGCCATGCCTGGCAAATGAACCTTTTATAAATATCATTGGTCCAATATGAGGATCCCCAGTTGAGATGAGTGTCGATTGTGGAGGCGAGTGCCGCCAACATAGCGGTCAACATTAGGCCCATGACTCCCGGAGGCAATAGCTCAGCCATTCCCCTCACATAAGTGGATTCTCGATCGACCTGCATGAACTCCTGCGCCAGATTGGAATCCGGGGGAAAGATGATCAACAGTCCCAAGCCGAGAGGCAACCACAGGAGGCTTCTTAGCAAAACCTGTGTGAAGGTAAACACAATAGCTGCGATTTTGGCATCTCTCTCGCTACGGCAGGCCATGGACCGCTGTGCCAGATAACCCGTTCCATCCGAGTTGAGCTGT
>JAZFYO010000398.1:0-6007 GCA_036443615.1 Binatia bacterium
GTTGACAATCGTTAGCAAACATATATTAAAACTCAATATGTTAGTCAAGGGTTTGACTTAAAAATGTTATAGAGTTTTCCTGCCATTCCTTTGGAGGATCTGATATGTCCCCAAAAGGGTGCCCTGCATTCCCAGGCTTAATGCAAGCCCTGATTCTAACCAAACCGAGGTTAAAAGCTGCACCCCCCTTAACTCTCAGCTTTTATTATGAAAATCTCGTTCCCTAGGCCCGTATTAGCCTCAAAAACAGGCTTTAGGTTTGCGGGGTTAGCGTTGCTCCTTTTGCTAGCCTCTCTAGGAAATGCGCTTGCAGGCGGGTACGCCGTCCCCCACCAAACGGCGATGGCGGTGGGCCAGGCCAATGCCGTCACCGCCGGAGTTAAGGATTCTTCAGCGGTCTACTATAACCCAGCCGCGCTCACTGAAATCGAAGGAAACCAATTTACAGGGGGACTAAATTACATCAACACCGTGAGCAGCGTGGAGAATGGCGGCCGAAGAGCAGTTAATATACACGACGACAGTTTTATCCCAACCTTTTTTGCTAACTTCCATATCCCAAAGACCGATTTCACATTGGGCTTCGGTAGTTATACTCCCTTTGGCTTGGCTACGAGCTACCGCGACGATACGATTGTAAGGTTCGCTTCTATTCGGTCTGAATTAAAACCTTTTTACTTAAATTGGGCGGCGGCCTGGCGGATTTCCGACCTAATTTCCATCGGGGCAGGCGCCAGCTATGTACGAGGCTCGGCTACCCTGACGAGGGCTATCTTCCTTGACGCCCTTGGGATTGGAATCCCCGATGGCAGGGCAAGGATAACGGGCACAGACCAGACCTTTGCCTATAATTTTGGATTGCTTATCAAACCCCAGGATACAATAAAGCTAGGGCTCACCTATAGGGGCAGGGCTTACCTGGACTTTGAAGGTGCCAACGTAAAGTTCGCAGACTTCGATGGAACACCGACTAACACTAAGGTATCAGAAGGGGGAAGCCTCGTTCTCCCCGCTATGGTAAGTGCGGGAATTAATTGGCAGGTCACCCCCCGCTGGAGTCTGGAGTTTGTCTACGATTGGACGAAGTGGGATGACTTTAAAAACTTTAAGACTACATTCGCGACCCCTCTGCCTGCCCTGGGGGGAGCCGCCCCAATCACGGGAATATTCATCAATGCCGATTGGAAAAACACCAGCACCCTACGACTGGGAACACTCTTTCACCTTACCGAATCTTGGGATCTGATGGCTGGTATCACCTGGGATGAGACCCCTATTCCTAGTAAAACATTAAGTCCCATCATACCCGGCGCAGATCTTCTTACCCTCAACGGTGGAGTAAGTTACACATGGAGAAAACTACAACTAGCAGTAGGCTACATGGCGGTCTTCTACGAGACCCGCAATGTACAGAACAACGTACTTGAAGCCAATGCCCCTCCCCCTTTTATACAGCCGTTCACACCAGGCCGTGACAAATACGAGACTTTCCAGAATTTCGTCTCCATCAGTCTCCGCTATCGCTTCTGAACCGTAAACTCGCTCAGATAATTGGTATGTACCAGAAGAGTCAAAATCCCCGCCAATGCCTCTTCGGTAAGGTGAATTCAAGTTATCTCGCTCCAAGTTGTGTATTCGGATGCAGCTTTGTGCTCTTGAAAGGAGAAGGGTCGTGGATGTACTGTGTCACATCGGCATAGACGTCCCATTGGACGTCGTGTTTTCCTACTACAGCGACCAAGCGCGTCTCCAAGAATGGATCCCCGGCGGGGGGATTTTAGAGTTCACACCTCTCAGCGCACCACCAAAAAAACCTGGCTCCCGCTACCGTATGGCCTATCGGTCATTTGGCGTAACGTTCCGGCTAATCACCGAACTGACTGCTCTTGACACAAACCGTCTATCGGTAATGGAGCAGGTTTCCGGAGACTATAAGTGTTTCCGCTACGAGATGCATTTCTCGCCGGCTGGGGCAAACGGTAGCCAGTTGGCAATGCGTATCACCGCAAGGCTTCCTTGGGGGATACTAGGTAGTTTTGCTGATTGGCTAAGCCGGCCGCTCGTGCGGGGCGATATTGAAAAGGCACTCCAGAGATTCAAGGCTGGAGTAGAGGCACTAGAATACCAACCACCAGCACCAACAAGCCACGCAGGAAGAGTCTAGTATTTCACAAAATCACTTCTTCTGCGTTTTCTCGAGCCTGGCCCACGTGTCACGTAACGGCACCGCCCGATTGAATGTTAGTGTTCTATCGGAAGAATCGACGGAGAAATATCCCAGTCTCTCGAACTGGTAATGGCTTTCCGGTACCGCACCGGCCAGACTGGGTTCAACACGGCACGATGTCAATATCTCCAGCGAGTTCCCATTCAAATTGCTCTTCCAGTCTGCACCCTCCTCGACATCGTCCGGGTCAGGTTTAACGAAGAGATAATCGTACAAGCGGACTTCGGCTTCAAGGGAATGGTCGGCCGAAACCCAGTGAATCGTTCCCTTGACTTTGCGTCCGCTCTGAGCCGACCCGCTTTTTGTTTCAGGATCAAAGGTGCAATGCAGCTCGGTCACTTGACCGGTCTTTGAATCCTTAACGACATCGACACATTTGATAATGTATGCGTATCGAAGCCGTACCTCGCGACCTGGGGCCAGACGGAAAAATTGTTTTGGAGGGTCCTCACGAAAATCTTCTCGTTCGATGTATAGCACGCGAGAAAATGGAACCTTCCGCACCCCCATACTGGGATCCTCAGGATTGTTCACGGCCTCCAGTTCGTCTACCTGGTCTTCCGGATAGTTATCGATGACCACCCGAAGTGGGCGCAACACCGCCATCACGCGCGGAGCGCGCTGGTTCAAATCCTCGCGCAGGCAATGCTCGAGCAGTGCAATATCAACGGTACTATTCTTCTTGGCCACGCCAATGCGCTCACAAAATTTTCGGATCGACTCCGGTGTGTAGCCACGCCGCCGCAGTCCCACCAATGTCGGCATCCGCGGATCGTCCCATCCAGTCACATGCCCTTCTTCTACCAATTCCAACAGCCTTCGCTTGCTCATCACGGTATAGTTGAGATTGAGCCGGGCAAATTCTATCTGTTGGGGATGGTAGATTTTTAACTGATCAAGGAACCAGTCGTACAAGGGACGATGATCTTCAAACTCCAGCGTACATATCGAATGGGTGATCTCTTCGATGGAATCAGATTGGCCATGGGCAAAATCGTAAGTCGGATAAATGCGCCATTCGTCTCCAGTCCGGTGATGGGTTACGCGTAAAATACGATACATGACTGGGTCTCGCATATTCAAGTTTGGAGATGCCATGTCGATTTTCGCTCGTAGCGTTCGGGAGCCATCTGGGAATTCGCCCCTCTTCATTCTCTCGAACAAGCTCAAGTTCTCTTCGACCGGGCGAGAACGATACGGACTATCCCTGCCCGGCTCAGTCAGGGTGCCCCGGTATTCTCGAATTTGCTCCGCGTTCAAGTCACAGACGTACGCCACGCCCGCTTTGATCAACTGCAAGGCGTATCGGTAGAGCTGCTCAAAGTAATCTGATGCGTAGTACTCTCGATCGTCCCAATCGAATCCAAGCCATCGAACGGCCGATTTTATCGATTCTACATATTCAATTTCTTCCTTGCTTGGATTGGTATCGTCAAATCGCAAATTACAAAGTCCCCCGAATTCAGCCGCCAGACCGAAATTGAGGCAGATGGATTTCGCGTGCCCAATATGAAGATGCCCGTTTGGTTCCGGTGGGAATCGAGTAAGTACCCGACCGCCGTTTTTGTTTGCCTTCAAGTCTTCCAGAACGATATTTCGGACGAAGTTGGATTGGGTAGATTCGGTCTTAACCATTATTAAAGCGCCTTTATTGTTCCTCTCTGCTGTTGTTCTTTCATCGCTTTTTCTTGGTTGTCTTGGTGATGGTTACAAATTAATCCACATTATGAACCAAACCAATTAGCAGGTCTAGCGATTTATCCTGATTAAGGCCGACCAAAGGAAGAGCGCTAAAATTGCGGACTGAAGCAAGGCTACAGAAAGTCTGAGCTATTCAGCAGAAGAATCTAATATTTTATATACCCTGCCCTTCTAACAAGTCCTGAACCGTATTTAGTGTATGAATATGGATAACCTGGCTGTTTATGCTGGCAGCTCAACCTTGATCAAAACAGCATCGTTGACTGCTCCCCCGACTTCCTGTTAGCTTGAAAAAATGTCATCCGCTCGCACCCGTTTTGCTCCGAGCCCCAGCGGATTTCTTCACATTGGCAATGCAAGAACTGCCATTTTCACATATCTCTTCGCCCGCCAGCACGGAGCCCAATTTATTTTACGGATCGATGACACCGACCGCCAACGGTTCAGCCCGGAGTTCCTTGATGACATTCTTGATTCCCTTCAATGGCTACGGCTCAAATGGGACGAGGGACCCTATTTTCAAAGTGAAAGGCTCGTTATTTATCTGGAAAAGATCGAAGAGCTGCTGCAATCAGGTAAGGCCTATAGGTGTTACTGCACCCCTGAGGAGCTTGAGAGCAAACGGCAGGCAGCTCTGGCCGCCGGGCGTAAGCCTATATACGACGGAACCTGTAGGACCCTGCGATCTGAGGCCAGTGAGGGAAGACCATTTACCGTCCGATATAAGGGACCCAAAGAGGGAGAGACAGTTATCGAGGATATCATCAAGGGGAGAGTGATCTTCCAGAATCAGGAGCTCGACGACTTGATCCTCTTACGCTCAGATGGCACGCCTACGTATAATTTTTGCTCGGTGGTGGATGACACAACCATGGGTATCACCCACATAATCCGTGGGGACGATCACCTCCCCAACACCCCCCGTCAGGTACTCCTTTTCCAGTCACTTGGGGCTCCCCTCCCCCTCTTTGCCCATCTCCCGCTCATCCTAGGCTCTGACCACACCCCCCTGAGCAAGCGGCATGGGACCACTTCAGTTCGAGCTTACCGTGAATTGGGGTATCTACCAGAAGCAATGGTAAACTTTCTCGTCCGCCTGGGTTGGTCATCAGGGGACCAGGAGATATTTACAACGGAGGAGCTCATCGCCGAGTTTCGCCTCGAAGATGTAGGGAAATCTGCAGGAGAATTTAATGCCGAGAAGCTCCTTTGGCTCAACTTTCATTATCTCAAAGAACGCCCACTGCCTCTGCTCGCACAAGAGGTCAGGCCGTTCATCATACAAAAAGGATACAACTTGAACAGCGAGTCCGACTGGTTAGAGAGAATGGTTGCCACACTGCAACCCAGGGCCAAAACGCTGGTCGATCTGGTGGAGTCGGCCCACTTCTATCTGAGTGATGATATCTCTATCGACACCAAAGCCCAGACCAAGTTTCTCACCCCCACCATCCGCCCTGCGCTCTCCAATCTACTGGAGTGTCTGGATAAGCTCCAGGCTTGGAAGGTGACGGAAATCCAGAGAGCCTTTGAAGAGGTAATGCGAAACCACCATCTCGGCCTGGGCAAGATTGCCCAGCCGGTGCGCGTGGCACTCACCGGCAGCACTGCAAGCCCAGGAATCTTCGAGGTCGTGGAAGTGCTGGGTAGAGACATTACGATGAAACGTCTAAACCGGGCGCTGGAGCATATCCATCACCTTGACTCCTCCAGATAATTCTTCTAATTTAAGTTGTAATTTTTGAGGAGTGGGCTAATTGGTAAGCCACCTGACTCTGGATCAGGCGATTGTAGGTTCGAGTCCTACCTCCTCAGCCATGGTCCCATCGTCTAGCGGTTAGGACACCGGCCTCTCACGCCGGGAACACGGGTTCGAGTCCCGTTGGGATCACCAAAGTTTCCAAGGGCTTACCGCTTGTTCCCTCTGAGGTCACGGAAAAGGTCACGTTTTCCCCCTCAAATAGAGCCCGTAATGGGGCATCCCCATCATCTAAAATATACTTCCCGTAACGCTCCTCAATCATTCTAATTGACGTTCCAGTGTGCTCGCTGAGCCATTTGATATTAACGCCAGCAGTT
>JAZFYO010000399.1:0-4298 GCA_036443615.1 Binatia bacterium
ACAACCGCGTCACTGGGGTCGTGATAGGAAATGAGCGAGTCAGGGCGGATGTTATTATAAATGCTGCCGGAGCCTGGGCGGGGCTGATCGGAGAGATGGCCGGCTCCGTGAAAGTGCCGCTACTCCCCAGTCGCCGACACCTCTTTTTAACTCCTCCTCTCCCTTGGGTAGATCGCCGTTGGCCTTTTGTTTGGCACGTTTCGCCTCAGGTCTATTTTCGACCCGAGTCAGGTGGACTTCTCCTTTGTCCATGCGACCAGGCAGAAATGGCTCCGGGCATTCCCCCTACCGATGATTCTATGGTCGAGATATTGGCCGAGAAGGTCAGCCGTCATCTCCCGGAAATCACCAGCATACCGATCAAGAGGAGCTGGGCGGGACTCAGGACCCTCTGTGCCGACGGTCGCTTCGTGATCGGATGGGACCCCAAGGTCCAGGGTTTCTTCTGGATTGCAGGCCTTGGCGGACATGGGGTTACAACTAGCTCGTCTGTCGGCGCCCTAGCGGCCAGGTTGATCGTCAATAGAGATGAGAAAACACCAACCGACTTCTCTCCCGAAAGGTTTGTGGAAAATTAAAAAACTCCGCTGACCAAGTCCGATTTGATTCAATGTAAACCCCGCCTCTTGAGGCGGGCACAAAGCCGATGGGGTTTCCCCCGTGGAGTAGCGGTCCATTACTCCACAGGGGGGAGAAGCGGCAGCTCTCCCCTTTGGTCGAACACGGAGATTCAAACCCCGTGTTCGATATAACTTGATTTATGCTTCTAATATGACGCTAGCGTAGCTACATACGGAACCGTATTTGTCCATCTCGCCATGGCTGTGTGACAGAACCGTGCCCTTTCGTGCCTCGAGCACCTTGAGCATGGTGTAGATGGGAGATAAACCGCAAATCCGGCGCCGATCGCCCTCCCGAACGATGTAATCGAGGAAGCCGTCGGCATCGACCTTTTCAACATAAGCCAGCATCTCTCGGTCTTCTTCCTTAATTTTTTCCAGGCGCTCTCCGTCAAAACCTTCCTTGTCACCGTAACGGGGGCCGACGTGCGCCAAGTCAGCGCTGGCAACCAGGCAGATACGGCGCCCATCCTGACGAATTGCCATTCGAAGCGCTTCTGTAAACTGCCGGATGGCCTGCGCAGGATTTCCATCTCTCGCCATAGTATAGGCAAAGGAGCAGAGAATAGGGACCAGCGAGACTCCGCTTCCAAAGAGGAGCTGTAAGAACAAGACCTGGAACTCAATCGTATGCTCCGTCCGATGGGCTAGCTCCTCGGAAAATAGATCATAGGGGTAGAGTGTCGTGAGGCGATCCACAAATTCTGAGTCGATCTCAAGTTCTCCCAGCGGCGTAGCAAAGCGCTTTCGGGTCAGAGAGAAAAGGTTTTTCAACCCGCTGTGTCCCGTGCCCAAGACGATCACGACATCCGGTTTTTTTGCTTCGGCCAGCGTCTTGTAGGCCCAGGCATAGGTATGCCCTCCAATTCTGAGGTCGATATGGGGGGCGATAATTGCAGGGATTTCCCTCTCGCTCAAGGCACCGTCGGGGAGACCGGGCCCATTGGGCCCGGAAAAAAAGGCTGTAATGGAGTTGCGGAGGTCCACTGCATCCTTGGAATAGCTGTTGCCGGCGTGGAACGCCTCTCGGATCTCTGCCTGCCGAAACGACTCGACCAGCTTGGTTAGATAGCGTCGAAATGAGTCGTTATCGAGAAAGTAACTCTCATCCAGGGCCCGCACGACTTGACGAAGATGGTCCGCCGGGAATTCTTTGTTATATCGTCGTTGGTACTCTGACCGGATCTCCTCCAGAGTACGCGTCCCGTCGAGGAACTGAAGCGCATTGGCGACGTCGGGAGATACGCAGAGAATCTGCGAGCTGATATGCTGTGGGTCTCTCAAACCAAACATGGACCTTCCCTTATCATCGGCGAAGGGAAAAACCTCCACGTACCGGAGACACGGGCGAAATTCTGCTTCTCCCATAGACGCCTCCTTCACTCGAGCCGCACGTTTTTTATAAAATCGTAGTTGGTCGCACAATCGGTCTCAGCAGGAGTGCGTGCAAACCGAAACGGGTGGTTGACAATCAACCCCGATCCGACAAAAATGATCAGGCTATATGCCATCTTTGGCTGCAAAGTGCAACGGATGCAGAAAATTCTGATGATAGCTCCTGCTAATGAATTTGCAAGATGACATTAGCAAAAGACATGAAAGAATTTCTCGCGGTGGCCGAGGTGGCCGCTATGGCCTCAGGATCCCGGATTCGCGAGGGGTGGAGGCAAGTCAAACAGATCCAGTTCAAGTCACCCGTCGATCTCGTGACAACCATCGACCGCCAATCCGAAGAAATCATCGTCGACATTCTTCAGAAGCGCTTTCCCAATCACTCCATCCTTGCCGAAGAGGAAACAACCATTACTGGGCCTCAGAGCAACTATCGCTGGATTATTGACCCACTTGATGGAACCACCAATTTTGCCCATTCCTACCCCCGATTCTGTATCTCGATCGCCCTTGAGCGTGAGGGAGAGATCATTGTGGGCCTGGTTTACGACCCCCTGCGAGAGGAGACATTTAAGGCGATTCGGGGCCTGGGCTCCTTTCTGAACGATTCCCCCATTCAACCCTCAAAAGTGGCTGAGGTCGATCAGGCGTTGCTTGCAACCGGCTTCCCTTACGACCGGAGGGAAAAGGCCTCCTTTTACCTTACCTTCTTGAAGGCATTTTTAATCTCCAGTCAAGGAATTCGGTGCAATGGGTCAGCGGCACTCGACCTCTGTTACTTGGCCTGTGGCCGCCTGGATGGCTTCTGGGAGTTCAGCCTCCGTTCCTGGGACACCGCAGCGGCGAGTCTAATTGTTCAAGAGGCTGGAGGGGTTCTATCGGATTTCTCAGGCAACACCTTCTCCATCTGGGGGCAAGAGACCTTGGGTTCTAATGGGCTCATTCACAATGAAATGCGCCGCATTATTCAAGAGGCCAAACACGTTGACTCGCCCAAGGTCGATTGATATTTAAGAATAGGGCGCCCGTAGTGAAAAGGATATCACGAGGGTCTCCGGAACCCTAAGTCCGAGTTCGATTCTCGGCGGGCGCACCATCCTGATCTAGCGAGAAATCTCTCCTATTAGCTTCACGGCATAATTCCCACGGTTGCCCAAAATCCATCCCGGCAATTCATATCCGGTTATCCACTGACTTCGTAGAAATCCACCACGCTTTGTTGAGTTGCGATTGATAGAATCTTTTTAATTGCGTTGCAATACAACCGTGGCCCGCTGAAGAGCATCTCTCAGCGATTGTAAAGATGTCGCTGTTGGTTGCTTAAGGTAGGAACAATTGTACGCAAAAGTCCTTATTTTTCGTAATACAGGCTATCCCGTCTTATCCCCGATGCTATCTCCCAAGTCCAACCTTATTTCTTTCCCGGAAATTTCAATTTGATACCGTCAAGTCAAAATTATACGAAATTCACCCGTTCTGCGATCGCTCTCGGTTTTCGATTGAATCAAAAGAATAGTCAATCTCCTCCTTTCAAAAGGGTTTTCCCGCTGGCACAGGAGTTGCACTACCTTGCTAAAAGCCTAAAACACGGGAAGTTCAAGTGAAAAAACTCGGCTGCTTCGTAGTAATTACTCTCTTTACGTCGCTCTCCTTGGGTGTCACCACTCCTGTCTTCGCAGGTGATGCCATCCTTTCATGGAAAGCCAATACCGATTCTGACCTGGCTGGGTACAATCTCTACTACGGGACCGCTTCCGGCAGTTATGGAACACCGATCGATGTGGGTAACCAGACAACCTACACGGTCACCGGACTAGGTCCTGGAACCCACTATTTCGCCGTCACAGCCTATAACACCTCGGGTAACGAGAGCGGCTTTTCCAACGAGGTAAGTGAGACATTTACAACTGCAAGTCCGGGTGTCCTTGTGGTGAGTCCTTCCACTGGATTAAGCGCTTCAGGGAACACGGGGGGTCCTTTCAGCCCTTCTTTGCAGAGCTACATTTTAGGAAATACGGGTGGCACAACGATCAACTACACCATTTCCAATAGCCAGAGTTGGGTGAGCCTGTCCGAGACCAGCGGGTCTCTGGATCCAGGGACCAGCACAAGCGTTACGGTATCGATAAATGGCAATGCCGACGGTCTGGGTGCGGACACGTACTCGGACACGGTGAGCTTCACCAACACCACCAACGGGGATGGCAACACTTCTCGTTCTATGAACCTGACCGTCAATCCAGCCACCATTGACGAAAATGCTGGAGACTACATTGTAATGTTCAA
>JAZFYO010000400.1:0-2253 GCA_036443615.1 Binatia bacterium
AAGTTCGGAGAAATAGGAAAATATTTTTCTTTGCGGTCTTTGCGTCCCTTCGACTTTGCTCAGGACAGACTTGCGCGAAAAACTTTGTTGAAGTCGTTCTGTTGAACATTTTATCGGTAAGAATCTATCAAACATCTGGGCCGCTCGCAAAGCGGACAGCCCGCAAAAGGGGCGGGCTATTTGGTAGAAGAAACGCCATCGTTATGCAGCCCAGACAGGCCATGATTCTCGCGATCAATAATGCCATCTTGGTGATGTTGTTTGCCTTTGCGGCCTGGCTCTGCCAGAGATCCAGGAAAATGAGGATTTAGATCGATTGATCCGGTTGGCCGGTGATATCGCGCCCGAAACCGATTCGCGGGAGAAACCCGATGCGGGCTGATCTCTGGCTGGCCCGGCTCTTGGGGCTGTGGCTACTCTCCTTTACAGGCCTGCTGCTCTTCCTATATATGTTGCTAATCGGCGTGGAAGTCGAGGGCCGGTCGATGTTTCAGCTTCTGTTTTAGGGAGATGAAAGGTGAGGACTCTATTATCTGATGTGTTGACATGGTTGGATCTTGCCTTTGACTTAAGACTGGGTCTTGGATGGATTGGTCAGCCAGCGAGGATTAAGGCAGGGAGAGTGTCTTATGACTGCAGGGGGAGAAGCGATCGAGATTTTCTTGGATCATCTCAACTCGGATAAGCTGTTGTTAAAGTTGAATTGGGAGGAGTGGCTCGGCATCACACCTCCCTATCAGGATACGAATTTCTCTGTTGAAGATGCGACGGTGAGGTTTCAGAGGAACGGTTACGATTGGGATATGCACGGGTCCGTTTACACCCCGGAAACGGAAGTTACCGAAGGCAGGGCGTTTGTCGTTTTCCACGGTGGTGCAGGCAGCGAAAAGATTATGGACCTGACGCCGGACGGCCGGCCGGGACTTGCCCGGGTCCTGGCCGGACAGGGCTTTAAGGTTCTGTCATTAACTTATCCCGGCCATTATCCGCCTGGAGGAGTCTGGACAGAACCGGTAGTGGATCGGATGCCGATCTATTTGTTCAATCAGGAGCTCCCTTTGAAGGAGATTCGCGACCGGAATTTGAAATGCACTTTCAACACGATCCTGCAGGGGGCGGGCTTGTTGACAGATCAGTGTCTGGCTGGCCGTGAAGTTCTGGGATTTGGGCATTCTACGGGAGGACCCATGGTTGCCCATCTGACCCGTTTCACAAAAAAGGCCCAGGTCATTGGATTGGTCGGGTTTGGCACTGGGGGTCCCGATGGCTGGCGGAAAGAGTGGAGAGAGAAGACGGGGGCTGAGAAGTATCATGAGATTCCAGTGGATGTAATTTCACGGCGGTCGCCGAAGAGCTTCCGAGAAGGCAAGTATGAAGACCCTCCGGACCTTACTCCCTGGGGAGGCGCGGAGGAATATATCCGTCTGGTAAGCAACATCCGCTCCCAGATGAAGACAAGCCTGTGTGACAACCAGCACAACGCCGCTGTGGGCATTCTGGATGAGTACGTCAAGAGAACCGGTCTTTCCAGGGAAGAATATTTTGACCACCTCCAGGAGCCGGATCCCGATTGGTTGAAGACAATCCGGGTTCTCTTGCTTGTGGGTGAGAACGACAGTGGTCATTGGGTGAAAGGCGAGCGTCTCGAGGACAAGCGGGAGATGTTTATGGGGGGCAAGTACGCCGCCTCCACCCGTGGGGCTCATGTGATTTTAATCCCTCGTTATGGCCATGTCGGCTACGCTGAACTCCACAACGAGAAGATCGCGCATCTCTGGCTGTGGGCACTCAAGAACGGCTACTTCGACAGTTAACCCCGATCCGAAATTAATCAGTCAAAGAAATCTTCCCTGATGAGCATCAGACCGCGACAAATACCTGTTTCAAGCATGAATCAGCAACTCGCCTTTAGTGTAGTTGTAGACCGACAATCAAAATGCCGGTAACGGGTGTCCTAAGCCGCTCAACACCAGAAATGCCTCGATTATTTTTTCGGATCGGGGTTAAGGAAGATCTTAGAAAATCGGGGTTTGAGTGACCGCATGTTTGAATGCGGATCTCACCCGTTTGTGTCACTCACCGACAGCGGCCATAGCCACGCCGCGCCTCGCACACCGCTTGACTCTCCGTGCACGGGCGGCACGAGACGGGTATCGACTCGGTCTGAAAAGACATAGCGGCCCCAAAGCTTCGGGACATTGGTATAGATGCGCGTTGCATTGGACATGCCTCCCCCTAACACGATGACGTCCG
>JAZFYO010000401.1:0-6091 GCA_036443615.1 Binatia bacterium
AACAGTAACCAACAACGAAAGGAGGAGAGTCGAGGGGGTCAATAGACCCCAAGTTGAGACAGCGATAAGCTGGCTTACCTTGGCAACCATGAATGTCGTGGCAACCGATTTCACAAATTCTTGCTTCTCCATCTTAAGCCCGTAAAAGTACGATGCGGCCAGGGGACCCAGCACGTTGGTCATCCCATTTAAGACACCACCACCCAGGCCGACTAATGGAGAGAGTAATCGTTCTATGCTCGCTGAGATCTGAAAGTCGAAGTGAAAGAAATTGTAAGCCACGAAAGCGAGGACCATAAATCCCAAGGTTAGATGCATAATATGAACTGGGACTGAGACCAGGATCTTTGTCCCTATGAACACCCCAACCACTGTCAAAACGAGCAAGCTGGCAAAGCGACGAAAAATAGCACCAAGGAAACGACCGTGAAAGATCTGACCTATGTCCATGACAATGTTGGGGATAATCAGAATGGTGATAGCAATACGGATATCAAGGAGCAGGGCAACCACGGGGGTAGCGATTAAAGGAAATCCCATTCCAGTTGTTCCCTTTACATAGGCAGCCAGGAGGAGAACCGCCCCCACGAGGATTGTCGTTTGGTCCAGTAACATTGCTTACCCAGCTCCCATTACAGAGGCATTGTCTGTTGTTCTAAAAATGGAAGAAGAGAGAGGACGGGATAGGAAGAAACGAGCGTAGCTGAAAAAACCGCATTTTGCCCGGTGGTACACAATTCCCCAGGAATTCGCAAGGGCCTTGATATTGGGAACTATCCTGACTACTTACCGGCGTGAAGCCGCAAGATTAAGGAGTGACAGGGATGTTCAAAAGAATGGTTCGATGGATCAAGGCTACTTTCACGGTACTGGGCATGCTGGTTGTCATTATTGTCGCCACGCCCCTAAGCGAATACCTATCCCAGCCCTTACGCCTCGAGGGCCCCCCCCGACGCGCCCAGGCCATTGTCGTCCTCGGTGGGGGTGCGTCTAAAGACGGTTATGCCTCAATCCCGTCTTTGGCACGGGCTGTCTACGGTTTCTCTCTTTTCCGGGCGGGATACGCCCCTCGCATCTTGCTCAGCGGGGGGCGGGCAACCCCAAAGGATGGGCCCGAGAGCTTGGCCATGAAAAAGCTGCTCCAAGACATTGGAGCGCAAAGCAGCCTCTTAGAAACAGAGGACCGTTCCACCCGAACGTATAGCAACGCTCAGGAGAGTGCACGAATTCTCCAGCCTCAGGGTGCCACCCGCATCCTCCTCGTTTCTCACCCCAACCATATGCTGCGCGCGATGTGGACTTTTGAGAAGGCAGGCTTCACCGTTTATCCAGCACCCATACCTTGGGATCGCTTTACTGAGAAAAATTTGTCGGTTGACCGAATGCGTCTCTTCGAGAGCGCCCTTCACGAATATGGGGGTCTTGTCCTCTACTGGTGGCGGGGCTGGATATAGCCTTCAGACTTTCTGTAGAGAGTTAGAACTTTTCCACATAGGGGCGGATATCGGTCTCGTGCGTCCACGCATTCCTGGGTTGCTTTACGGCGTGGAGGATGGCAGCTGCAATGGCGTCGGGAGGCATGACTGTATCGTCCGCTCGATCCGGTTCCCTAGCGCGCAGCCGCGGGTTGTCAATCTGACCATCGATCACCACGTGGATCACGTGAATCCCCTTGGGGTGAAATTCTCGTGCCAGGGATTGTCCCAGAACACGCAAGGAGGACTTGCCGATAGCCAAGGGGGCAAAGCCAGCACGGCCCCGCAGGGATGCCGTTGCCCCGGTGAGGGAGATCGCCCCGTGTCCGAGCCTTAGCATGTCTGGAATGATCGCCTGGGCTAGATGAACTGCGCCCATGGCCCCTATCTCAAACGATCGGAGAATCACATCCGGATCCAATTCCAGAAAGGCGCCACGGCCGTAACCGCTCGCATTATAGACTAAGACACTAATCGTGCCGAGTTCCGACCGGACTCTATCGACCGCTTGAAAGACGGCTTCCCGATCTGTCACATCGACCGGGACCAAGAGGGCCTTTCCTCCACTTGCCCGGATCTCGGCCGCTACTGGCTCGCTGGACTCGGAATGGCGTGAGAATAAACCGATCGCATAACCCTCTCTGGCAAGCGCGCGGGCCAGCGAGGATCCTAGTCCGGGACCTACCCCCGCGACGATTGCAGCTTCCACTCTCCCCCCAAGGTCGACTTGTCGAACAGCTCATCCAGGGGTAATTCCCTTGAGATCATACCCTGCTGATGAGAGTACCGAATCAGGGTGGACACGTTCTTCCGGTTGGCCTCGTTCAAGCCGTAGACCCACGGATCCTTCCCTAGGATTTCCTCCTGTTCTTCCTGAGCATCGCGGAACCAGGCGAGAGGCACCCTTCTGGGGTTTTCCATCCTCTGGTAGGCTACCCTTTTGGACCGCTCGAACGCCACCATCATGTTCATTGGAACCCACGGGTAACGATCTACAATCTCCTGCTTGATGACCGTGGTGTGCATGACGGGAAAGATTCCTGTGCGACGGTAATAATCGACTTCCAATTCCTTGGTGCGTTCGAACAGGCGCTTGACCCTGGGATCCTTATCCAAAATTGGAGTGATAATATCCGGATGGATCACGCCGTCCAGCTCTCCCTCTGCCAGCATGGACTCAACCCGTTTGCCGGGGGGTATGCGGACCAGCGTAAGACCCTTCGGCGGAGTAAACGGAATGTCCTCATCTTTCTCTGCGTGCCAGATGACCTTTTTGTGAGGAACCTGAAATTCGTCTTCAAGAATTCCTCTAATCCAGACAAGAGCGGTGGCCTGGAAATTCTTGAGTCCCACGTTTCTACCGATAAGATCCGTAGGTTTATTAATCCCTTTATTGGCATTGATAAAAACGAAACCGTGGCGGAACCGACGATGGAGAAATACAGGAATGGCAGTCATGTCCGCGCCCTTGTCTTTTGCCAACAGATAGGATGACCAGGAGAACTCGCATACGTCGAAGTCGCGGTTTCGGGCCATCCGCCAATGTCGCGTGGACGAATCCATATCGGTGAGGACGGTAAGATCAATGCCGTCGGCCTTGACAATTCCCTCTTTGATGGCGCGTATGCTCTCATAGTCACCCGTGGCTAAAGTTAGTTGAAGCTTTTTTGACATGGTCTTCCCCCTACGGTTCTCCAGCTCAGTTAGTCAACCACAGCCCTTTTCGCCCGGCGCACAAAGTAGTCCCACATTCTTCCGAGACGGTGGGAGGTATAGATCTGTTCGTATTTCAATTTTGACTCCTCGTCACTGCTCCATGAAGGCTCGCCGGACGCCATCGCTAAGAGCTGCACCCTCGCGGCCTTCTCCAGAAAAACCGCGTAGAGCGTTGCCACCTCAACTGACTCTCCCACGACCGTCGTGCCATGATTCTTCATTAGAACCCCACGACACTTTCCGAGCGCGTCGGCTACTTTTACGCCCAGCTCGTGTGTCCGAATTAGCACAGTCGTATAGTCGAACAAGGGTAATCCCTCATGGAAAATCGAACCTTCATGACTGATCGGACGTAGCGGCTCATGAAGGGAGCTGAAAGCGGTCGCATAGGTCGGATGGGTGTGAATGACACAATGAACATCGGGGCGGGCCTTGTAGATTTCCGTATGAATAAAGATCTCCGAGTGGCGCTCGTAATCACCCCTAATCTTCTTCCCGTCAAGGTCACAGACGATCAGATGGTAGGGGCGAATCTCCTCGAAACCGAAGCTGTGTGGTTTCATCAAGATTGCCTCCTCACCCGAAATTCGGGCGGAGACGTGACCCAGGATGTTATCCCAATGGCCTTCCATGGCCAGGATATTACACGAGTAGGCAACTTTTTCCTTGAGAGAATCGATGTCCACAACTCACTCCTTTATATTAGTCTGCTGATTTGTCGCGCAACTTAAACCTCTGGATCTTCCCCGTCACAGTTTTAGGCAGATCCTCGACAAAATCGATCCACCTAGGATATTTGTACGGGGTAAGTCTGTCTCTAACAAAAGCCTGAAGATCTTCTCTGAGCTGGTCGCTCGATCGGTATTCGCCTTTTAACACAATATAGGCCTTGGGTTTGACCAGCCCGTCCTGGTCCGTTTCCCCCGTGACGGCAGCCTCAAGTACGGACGGGTGCTCCATCAGTACGTTTTCAACCTCGATAGGGGAGACCCACATCCCTCCCACCTTTAACATATCGTCGGACCGGCCGCAGTACCAGAAATAATCCTCTTCATCCCGGTAATAAGTGTCTCCGGTCTTCAGCCATTCCCCTAGCATGGTTTTTTTGGTTTGTTCGTGCCTGTTCCAATAAAACTGGGCGTTGGCGTCACCTTTAACCATAAGATGTCCCACCTGCCCCACCGGCACCTCCCTTCCTTCGTCGTCGACGATCTTCGCCTCGAATGCCGGAGTTACCTGACCGCTGCTCCCCGGCTTCGCCTTTCCCGGCCGGTTGGCTAAAAAATCATGCGTGGCCTCGGTAGAACCCACAACGTCCAGCAGCTCGAGTCCAAACTTTTTCCTCCACTGGTGGAATATCGCAGGGGGCAGAGGCTCCCCCGAGGAAAGGCAAATCCTGAGCGAGCTTAAATCGTACTTGTTTTCCACGCGAAGAAGCCTGGCATAGAGCGTAGGGACAGAGAAAAAGAAAGTGGGACGGTATCTTTCAATAACCTGCAAAACCTTTTCTGGTTCAGGACGCTCCGGCCAGAGCACGGTAGACCCGCCGAAGCGAAACGGGAAGTATAGAGAGTTTCCTAGCCCATATGAGAAAAAGAGCTTGGAAGCCGAAAAACATATATCGTCATCTCTCATACCCAGCACAGGCTTCGCAAAGAGGTCTGTAATTGTGATCATGTCATGCTGCAGATGAACGGCCCCCTTGGGAAACCCTGTGCTGCCTGAGGTATAATTCCACATTACAATATCATCTCGGCTCGTAGGCTCGGCTTCGAGTTCGGCCGAGGCGCTGGCAATAGTTGATTCATAAGAGAGGGCCCGGCCCCTGGGCTTCCCTACGACGATGACATTTTTCAGATACCGGGGTTGGTCCCAAATACCCTCTACCTCGGGAAGAGCGGACTCGTGAACAATCATCACCCGTGACCTGCTGTCCTCAAGCAGAAATTGGTAATCCTTGGACTTCATCCAAGGATTGACCGGAATAGGCACGGCCCCGATCTTGATTGCGCCGAAAAAACTAAAAGCAAATTCTGGACAGTCGGGAAGGATAAGGAGGACCCGCTGCTCAATTTCGAGCCCCAGTTCTCTTAATGCGTTTCCCGATCGGTTGACCCGATCAAATACATCCTGATAGGAAAACTGCTGATCCAAATAGTAGATCGCCGTCTTCTGCCCCCGACCCCGGGCAATATTCTCATCCACGAAGGTGGTGGCAGCGTTATAAATCTCGGGCAGGTCGACTTTCAATTCCGCCATCAGCCGTCTCTATTCTCCCCCTACGATCTCGCTCTTCACCTCTGTGGCTACCACGATGGACTTGGTCTCGGTATAGTAGTCAATGGCCTCATTGCCGTGTTCCTTGCCCAGGCCGCTCTGCTTGACTCCGCCGAAAGGCAACTCGTCGTAGATTATCTGTGCCGAGTTGATCCAGGTATAGCCCGCCTCGATCTGCTCGGCGGCGCGCATGGCCCTGCTCACATCTCTTGTCCAAACCGATGACCCGAGACCGAAGATGGAGCGGTTTGCCTGGGCAATAGCTTCGTCCAAATCCTTGACCCGCAAAATTGGGAGTGCGGGACCAAAGCACTCTTCCACTACAATGCGAGCGTCCGGATCGACATCCGCCAAAAGGGTCGGCTGAAGAAAGTACCCTTGATTAAACTCTTGCCCTTTAGGACGCCCCCCCCCGGTGAGGAGCTTCGCGCCCCGCTTGACGGCGTCTGCAACCATCTCTTCAACCTCTTCTCTCTGCCCCTTGGTGTGCAACGGTCCCAACAAGGTCTCGCGCTTGAGACCGTCTCCGATGCGTAGCTTATTAACCTTTCCTGTCAATCGCTCCATAAATGTATCGGCGATCCTGTCAAAGAGGTAAAGCCTCTTGACGGCCAGGCAAGCCT
>JAZFYO010000402.1:0-12722 GCA_036443615.1 Binatia bacterium
ACCAGGAGGCCGTCTTCCTGCCGCAAGAGATTTTCCAAAAGGATTTTCAGCGAGACCGGTAGTCGAGATATATCCTTGAACACAGCCTTGCCGAGGGGGTTCAATCTGTAAATCTCGTAGGACTGAGTGCCAACCTTCAATGTGGAACGGGTGCCGAAGCTATCCAGTGATTTTCCTGCCATTTATTATCCCCTTGATAAAACTCATTGGCACTAACGTAACCGACAAGCCTGCTTAAAACAATAGCCGGGAGATTCAAATAACGCTGTCTCGACGGAGTTGAGCAATATCCGCGTCGCTATAGCCCAGGTCATGCAGGATGGTCTCCGTGTCCTCTCCCAGATCGGGAATTCGGTCGTAGCGCGCCGGGCTATTGGAGAGACGCAGGGGAGTGGCGACAACCGGGACGGGTCCTACGGGCGAATCGACTTCGCGGATCATACGCCGGGCGACAACCTGAGGATGGGCGAGGACCTGACCAATGCCGCGGACCTTTCCGTGCGGCAGGTCGGCTTTACTCAGACGCTCCAGCCACTCTTCGTGATTTCTTTGCAGGAAGATCTCCTCGATCGTCTCCTCGAGAACGCCGCGGTTTTCCCGTCTCGCTTCCACAGCGGAAAATCTTTGATCCTCCAGTAAATCCGGACGTTCAATCACCTTGCGGCAGAAGACCTCCCAGTCACGCGGACCGGTCACGGCAAGGTTAACATACTCGCCATCGCCTGCCAGGTAGGGACCGTAGGGTGTCACGTAATGATGCCTCATGCCGACACGGGCAGGCTCTTCCCCCCGGTGCCAGTAATGGTGGGGAAAATAACCAAGCCAGGAAAGGATGGACTCGAACATCGAGATGTCGACCTGTTGACCCAGGCCCGTTTTTTCCCGGTGATAGAGGGCGAGTACGATGGCCAAGGCCGCATACATCCCGGAGGCAATATCAGCGATGGCGACGCCGGCCCTTGCTGGTTTATCGGGATATCCGGTTGTTGCTATGATCCCAGCTTCGCCCTGAATCAGTAGATCGTATGCCTTGACGTCACGGTAGGGCCCGTCCTGGCCGTAGCCGGAAATGGAGCAGTAAATGAGCCGGGAGTTTATGTCCTGAAGCTTCTCATATCCCAGGCCCACTCGCCCGGCCACCCCGGGGGCGTAGTTCTCAAAGAAAACATCCGATTGCCGGACTAAGCGCTGTAGGATCTCGTTGCCGGTTTCTTTCTTAACGTCTATGGTCAGGCTTCTTTTGTTCCGGTTGAGCCACACATAACCGGAGGAGAGCCCCCGGACGGCTGTGTCCCAATGGCGGATCATGTCGCCGGTCCCCGGCCTCTCGATCTTGATTACCTCCGCTCCCATGTCCGCAAGGATACTGGTGCAGAACGGCCCGGACAGGACCTGCTCGAAGGCAACCACCCGGATTCCCTCCAGGGCCGAACGTTCGGTATTTTGGGAAGGGTTCACTGCCGTCATTCGCGCTCCGGCGATCTCCGGAACCTACTTTGCTTCATCTTTTATCTCCGGGAAGAGGTCCCGCTTTGGAGCGTGGGCTCGTTTCCAGACCATGACGCTGCGTGAGTAGTCGATGACCACTTTGCCGTCCTGTTTGATGCCGCGGGTGCGGACCTTGATGATTCCCCACTGGGGCTTTGACTTCGACTCCCGCTTCTCCAGCACTTCGGACTCTGAGTAAATCGTGTCACCGGCAAAGACAGGGTTGGGGAGCTTGATCTCGTCCCAGCCAAGGGCAAAGCCATTCTCGCTGACATCGGCGACTCCCAATCCTGCGACGATGGCCAGCGTGAGTGCACTGTTAACTAGGCATCTTCCGAATTCCGTTCGCTTTCCGTACTCGGTGTTAAAGTGAATCTGGTTGGTGTTGTTGGTGAGCAGCGTAAAAGAGATATTGTCTGCCTCCGTGATCGTGCGTCCCAGGCGGCAGCGGTAGATATCCCCTATTTCGAAGTCCTCAAAGTATCGTCCTTCCCAGCCAGGTTTGACTGCCATTTTACATTCCTCCGAGTTGGTTTGCCGTATCATACAATGCCAGGGGAAAAGTGCAAAGTCGGCAATTTTTAACCCCTAACCGACAGAAATAAGTGAGCCGTATGCGTTCCGATGGCCATCTGGGATGAATTCTCGGGGTGAACAATGTCGGCTCGGGGTTAATTTTGCATTTTAGCCCTCCAAAGCTATACTAGGCTCGAGCCTTTAGGAGGCGGCGATGGATTTCAACTTAACCGAAGAGCAGCACCAGATTCAGGAGGAGATCCGGAAGGTGTGCCGGGAGTTTCCTGATACTTACTGGCGTGAGGTAGATCGAAAGAGGGATTACCCGGAAACCTTTGTCCGTAAGCTCACGGAGCTGGGGTGGCTTGCCGCCCTGATACCGGAGGAGTATGGGGGAAGCGGCTTAGGCATTGCCGAGGCGAGTATTGTCCTGGAGGAGATCAATCGCTCCGGTGGCAACTCAACCGCTTGCCACGCCCAGATGTATATCATGGGGACGCTCCTCAGGCACGGCAGTGAGGAGCAGAAGCGACGGTATCTGCCAAAGGTGGCCGGCGGGGAGCTCCGCCTTCAAGCCTTTGCGGTCACCGAGCCCGACGCAGGTTCCGAAAGCACTCGAATTCAGACTACAGCGGTGCGCAATGGAGACCGGTATATTGTCCATGGCCAGAAGATCTTTATCTCCCGAGTGCTCCAATCCGACCTGATGCTCCTTCTCGCCCGTACCACCCCCTATGATGACTTAAAGGATAAGACCCAGGGGTTGTCGGTTTTTATCGTGGACCTCAGAGAGTCCAGGGGCAAGCTCGAAGTTAAACCCCTGGACCTCATGATAAATCAGCACACCAATGTTCTGTTCTTCGATGGCCTGGAGATTCCGGCCGAAAACCTGATCGGTGAAGAGGGAAAGGGATTTCGCTACATTATCGATGGATGGAATGCGGAGCGCATCTTAATCTCTGCCGAGGCCGTAGGGGATGGTCGCTGGTTCATCGAGCGTGCCTCCAACTATGCCAGGGAACGTGAGGTTTTCGGTCGGCCCATCGGCGCCAATCAGGGAATCCAATTTCCCATTGCGCAGGCCTATGCTCACGTAGAGGCGGCAGATCTTGTGCGTTATCAGGCGGCGACGAAATTCGATCGTAGAGAGAGCTGTGGTGCTGAGGCCAACATGGCCAAGCTGCTCGCCTCAGAGGCTGCCTGGGAGGCGGCTAATGTCTGTCTGACGACCCATGGGGGCTACGGCTTCTCTGTGGATTTCGATGTGGAGCGGAAATTCCGCGAGACACGTCTCCTTACGATCGCTCCCGTGAGCAACAATCTGGTACTGGCCTATTTGGGGCAGCACGTGTTGGGGATGCCAAAGTCGTATTAATAACAAAGGATAGAGAAAGAGACGGAGAAAGTAGCTATGGATCTAAAGCGTTCGTGGATGTTTGTGCCTGGTCACCGTCAGCGAATGATCGATAAGGCCATGGGACTCGGCACCGACGCCATCATGCTGGACATTGAGGACGGGGTAGCCCCCGGGGAAAAGGATGCCGCGCGCGCGTTAATCGGCGATGCGTTGGGCAGGGAGCGTCTCCCCAACTCTCCCGTGCGCTTTGTCCGCATCAATGCCGTTGGGCATGCGCGGATGCAGGCGGACCTGGAGGCGGTCCTCCGCCAGGGTCTAGACGGCCTGGTGCTGCCCAAGGTCGAGACACCGGAGGAAGTACTCACCGTAGAGGCCGTTCTGAAAAAGCGTGAACCTGAGATTGGGGTGGAGGCGGGGGACATCCAACTGCTCATCGCCATCGAGAGTCCCAAGGGGCTTCTTCATGCCCCCGCGATTGCCGCCTGTTCCCCGCGGGTGATGGGATTGATGTTCGGGGCGGAGGATTATGGTCGAGAGCTTGGTCTGCCCACGAGCCGAGAGGCCGAGGCACGCGACATGATCTATGCTCGCTCGGCAATGGTCGTGGCTGCGGCTTCAGCTCATGTTCAAGCGGTAGACGGCGTCTGGGTGGATTTAAAAGACACAGAAGGGCTATTTGGCTTTGCCCGTCAGTCGCGCCGTCTGGGATTTTCGGGCATGTCGCTCATTCATCCGTCCCAGATCGAACCCATCAATAGCGTGTTTAGTCCTACCCCGGAAGAGGTCGACTACGCCCAGCAGGTGGTCAAGGCCTATGAGGAGGCAGTGGCCAGAGGAGACGGCTCCATCTCTTTCGGTGGACAGTTGATCGACCGGCCGATCGTGGAGCGCGCCCGCCGAGCGCTAGAGATGGCAAGGATGGTGGGTGTTTCTTCGGCCCGATCCTCAGAGTAAAGGAGTCCGTATTGACGCCTGTCTTTGATCCGATCCGCTGCTTTACCGCGGACAATCCGGGGATGATGACCCTTGAGGGCACCAACCAGTATCTACTGGGTCGCGAGGAGATCACTGTAATTGATGTCGCCCTTGCCTCCAAGGAGAATGTGGACGGGATCCTGGAACAGGCAGAGGCGATGGGGGGAAAAAAGGTTGAAAAGATTCTTCTGACCCATATTCACAGAGATCACTCCGGCGGGGCCTTGGAGCTAAAGAGGCGGTGCGGCGCTAAGCTGGGGATCTCCCGTGTGCGTGCCGGTTATCTGGGAGGTGAAGATTTCGGATACGGGGACGGAGACAGGCTACCCTACGACGGTGGTGAGCTGATCGTGGTTCATACCCCGGGGCATGAGTCCGGCCACTGTTGCTTCTATGAGCCGGAGCAGCAGATCCTCTTCACGGGCGATCATATTCTGGGTAGGGGAACGACGGTCATTCCGCCGCCGGATGGAGACATGGCGTTGTATATCCAGTCGCTGGAAAAGCTCCTCGATTTAAAAATTCGTCTATTGCTTCCCGGCCATGGCCCCTCTATCGGCGACCCTTATGGCAAGATCAGAGAGTATATTGATCATCGCGTGATGCGCGAGAAGCAGGTCCTTCAGTGTTTGCGGGATGGACATCATACGATTGGTTCTATGGCCGAAGTTATTTACAAAGACCTTTCCCATTCTCTCATACGAATGGGCGGTCTGACCGTCGAGGCCCATCTTTCAAAATTGGTGGGTGAAAAGAGGGTGGACCAAAAAGGACGAGACTATTATTTGGTGGGGGATGGGTAAATTAGCGAGCGGTTGGCTCCTTGCCGGCCGCTGAGTCCTTCGCGCTCTATTCAGAATTGGGTATTCATTTCTCCATGATGATGATGGGAAACCCGTCATTCGCGAATTGCTGGGCGGCCAGCTCGGCGTCTCGGCGGTTGGAGAAAGTCCCCACTTGGACCCTGTAATAGATGGAGTCCTTCCCCTGAAAAGGGACGATGGATATTTGGGAATCCCTGGAGTAGCTACTTTCCAGGCGGGTCCTGAGTTCGCGGGCATTTCCGATTTCGGTGAACGAGCCGGCCTGAAGCGTATAATCCAGATTCGTGCGGATATTCCGGACCTCGGTGGAGCCGCTGTCGATCACTTCAATACGCACCGGGATGGTCCCCTGTCCGACCATTCCCAGAGTATTGGCTGCAGCATAGGAGAGATCAATGATCCTTCCTTTGGCGAAGGGCCCACGGTCATTGATAGTGACCTCAACGGACCTTCCATTTTGGATGTTGGTGACCATGACTCTACTCCCGAGGGGAAGCGTCTTATGCGCTGCGGTCATGTCGTATTGGTTGTAGATCGCCCCACTGGCCGTGCGTAGGCCGTGGAACCCGGGGCCGTACCACGAGGCGATCCCGGTTTGGCTGACACGATTTTCGGTGGGCGGGGAAAGGGGCACTTTGGCACTCGTCGGAGGCAAGGAACAGGCAATCGAGGACAAGAGGAGCAGGAGCGGTAGTCTCCGGCTGATCAACCTTGCCCAAGGTTTCAAGAGTCTATGCCTTAAGAGATATCTGTGGACCATCGAAAATCCCATTAGGGAAATTATACAGAAATGGGCAATTGGACGGAAGGCTTGCCCCGTCAAATGGACCGCAACTCCACAGGGGCAGCGTCCAAAGCCATGGACGTAAATCTGTGGTACGGGGTTTACCCCACCGATAAGATTATGATAATTTAAGTCTGCAACAAAGGCTGGCTGTGGTTTTACATAGGGGGGCGTCCAACCACTAGGGCACTAAAATAGAAAGGGGACTTGCCGTCATGTCAGGCCATTCAAAATGGAGCTCTATCAAGCACAAAAAGGCAGTCAAAGACGCCAAGAAAGGCAAGCTCTATACCAAACTCATCAAAGAGATTACCGTGGCAGCCCGTATAGGTGGCGGGGATATCAACAGCAACCCTCGACTACGCACGGCAGTTCTGACAGGCAAGGGCGCAAGCATGCCTAATGAAAACATTGATCGGGCGATCAAGAAGGGGACCGGTGAGCTCGAGGGCGTTTCCTACGAAGAGATCCACTACGAGGGTTACGGAGCAGGCGGGGCTGCCATTATGGTTACGGTTCTAACGGATAATAAGAACCGCACGGTTACGGAGATGCGACGCCTCTTCACCAGGAATGGCGGGAATCTGGGTGAGAGTGGCTGTGTGGCATGGATGTTCGACAAAAAGGGCTTGATAACTGTGGATAAGGGACAGATCGAGGAGGACCGTTTGATTACCCTTGTCCTGGACGGTGGGGCCGAGGATGTCCGCGAGGAAGACGGTCTTTATGAAGTCGTGACCACGCCTGAAGATTTTGAGAAGGTGAGGGAGCTTCTGCAGCAAGAGAACGTGGCGATGGCAACGGCACAGATCACCATGGTGCCCAAGAGTACGGTGGCGCTGGATGAGAAACATGCAGAGCAGGCCCTCAAGCTCACCGAGGAGCTGGAGGACCATGATGACGTTCAGAGTGTGTCAGCCAATTATGATATTCCCGTTGAATTCATCGAGAAGGCCAGTTGATGGGGAATCGATTGGGTCGTGATCCTGGTTCCCGGTTTTCGCAGGGGTTGAAAGAGGAGAGGATATTGGGAGTGGACCCCGGCACGGTCCGTACGGGTTGGGGAGTGATCGACGTAAGTGGAAGTTCCCTTCTTTATCTGGCCCATGGGACGATTGAACCTCCAAAAACTCAGGGGCAGGGGAGCCGGTTGAGTTGTATCTACCACGGGCTTCAGGAGGTCCTCTCTCGCTATCAACCACGGGGAATCAGCCTGGAGAAGGTCTTTTTCGCCCGCAATGCACAGAGCGTGCTAAAGCTGGGGCAGGCCCGCGGGGTGGCCCTCCTGGCCGGCGCAGAGAATGACATTACCGTCCATGAATACTCCCCGACCGAAATCAAAATGGCTGTCGTTGGCTATGGCCACGCCAGTAAGGTGCAGGTACAGAAGATGGTTGGCTCGCTGCTGCATCTCTCTTCTCTTATTTCTCCGGATGCGGCCGATGCCCTTGCTGCTGCCATCTGCCATCTCCATCAAAGGTCCTATCGAGCAAGGGTCCTTGAGGCGCTGCCTTCCAGTGGGCAGGAGGGGCGTCGATGGGGAACTCCCTAGAATCCCGCTAATCGTTATCTATTAATGGTGTATTCGAATCCGGATCAACGACTCAACGATGCTCCTACGAACGGAGATGGAGTCTAAAGTCCACCGTGATTGCGAAGCTTAACGGGACCCTCGCCCTCAAGACGCCCGGTGAAGTCATCGTTGACGTAGGGGGAGTGGGCTATCAGCTATTTATTTCGCTGGGAGTGTTCTACCGGTTGCCAGAGATCGGCCGGTCGGTGAACCTATTCGTTCACACCCATCTGCGAGAAGATGCCTTACAGCTCTATGGTTTTCTCGAGAACGAGGAGAAGCAGGTTTTTAATATGCTGAATGGCGTGACAGGCATTGGACCGAAGCTGGCGATCAGTATCCTTTCCGGGATTCCATCAGGAGACCTGGTTCAGGCCATTAGGGGAAGTGATCAACTCCGCCTAGTTTCGATTCCCGGGGTGGGGAAAAAGCTTGCCGAGCGAATGATCGTCGAGCTGAGAGACAAACTGGAGACCTTACCCGGTACAGCCCCGGTGGTCGGACGGGATGGCAGCTCGCAACTCATGCGGGATGCCGTTTCCGCCTTGGTAAACTTGGGATACCGGCGGGGAGATTCGGAAAGGATCGTACGCGACGTCGTTCAAGGAGAAGAAGGGAACCTGGAAGGCGTGTTAAAGGAAGCCTTGCGTAGGCTGAGTCAATAGGAAGAATACAGGAGGCAAAAGGCAGAGATCTAAGAGCTAAGCGCAAAGACCGGAGACAGCGGACTGCTGACCGGAGATTGAAGACTGCTAATAGCAAAGTAGCTTTCAGAAGTCATTCATCCCGTCATCGGTCATCCGTCCTAGGGCGTACGCGCTTTGCGCAGAGCGCCATGCGCCTTGCGCTGAGGGCAGGATGCGGAAAGCAGGATACAAAACCAGGAGTTAGAATCTAAAATCGGCAATTTAAAATTAGAAATGGACTGCTGAATACTGACTGCTGATAGCTGATTGCTTTTTATGACTATTGATTCCCCACCGATCTCTCCCAAGAGGACTGAAGATGATCTGAAATACGAGGTTGGCCTCAGACCAAGTGCCTTCGAGGAGTATGTCGGACAGGACAAGGTCAAAGAGAACCTCAAGGTCGCTATTGCCGCTGCCCAGAGGCGGAAGGATGTCTTGGACCACTTTCTCTTCCACGGTCCGCCGGGCCTGGGAAAGACATCACTGGCCTATATCATCTCAAAAGAAATGGGGGTGAACATCAAAGCGACCTCAGGACCGGTAGTCGAAAGGCCCGGTGATCTGGCAGCCTTACTGACGAATTTGGAAGAGGGCGATGTCCTTTTTATAGACGAGATCCACCGGCTCAATCATGTGGTCGAGGAAGTCCTCTACCCGGCTATGGAGGACTATCAAATAGATATCATGATCGGCCAGGGGCCTTCGGCCAGGTCGATCAAGCTGGACCTCAAGCGTTTCACGCTGATCGGCGCGACCACGCGTTCCGGACTCCTCACCCCTGCTTTGCGCAACCGTTTCGGCGCGATCTTTCGTCTCGATTTTTACTCTCCCGAGTCGCTGGTTGAAATCCTGATGCGCTCCGCTTCTCTCTTGGGGTTAGAGGGGGATGGGGAGGGGATGGCGGAGATTGCCCGCCGCTCCCGCGGGACCCCTAGAATTGCGAATCGTCTTCTCAGGAGGGTCCGGGATTACGCGGAGGTTAAGGCGGAAGGAACGATTACCAGGAAAGCGACCGAGGATGCTTTGAGGATGCTGGAAATAGACCATATGGGATTTGATAAAATGGACACCATGATCCTGCTGACTTTGATTGACAAATTTGGCGGAGGTCCGGTCGGGCTGGATACCCTGTCGGCTGCCATCGGCGAGGAGAAGGATACGATAGAGGATGCCTATGAGCCGTATTTGATCCAGGTCGGCTTTTTGAACCGCACGCCCAAGGGTCGGGTGGCCACTCCTCTGGCCTATAAGCATTTTGGTCGAGAGAAGGGCGAGGGCCTGCCGGGTGATCCTGGAAAACAACAAGACCTCCTATAGGCGGCGTTCAGCCGCTGAGCCGGTAGCTGGCTTACTATGGGCTAATTGCTATGGGTAGTCTTGGCAAGGCACTGATCTTTTTTGGAATCCTTCTGGTGGTATTAGGGGTTATATTTTCTCTAGGGGCAAAGATCCCTTGGTTAGGCCAGCTTCCCGGGGATATATACATAAGAAGGGAACGCTTTAGTTTTTATTTCCCCCTGACCACCTGCCTCCTCTTGAGCCTGGTAATCAGCCTTGTCCTTTATCTCTTCAGGAGATAGAATCTTTCCTCTCTCTGCCTCGGCCCTTTGGGAGGGGTGTAGTGCTCATGGAATCACGGCAAACGTCAAATAAGACAGAAGACATTCTCAGACAGGAAGAGTCGAAAAGGAGAAGACGAGAAGGGTGGGTGATACTCGTTGCCACCCTCATGGTTCTCGTGTTTGCCTTTTTCGAGGTGCTGCTTCCCGAGGTCCCGGCCGAATATTCACCCACCAACAATATCGCGTTTTTTCTCCTCCTGAACATAAATATCATCTTGCTCGTTCTTCTTGTTTTTCTTGTGGTCCGAAATCTGGTCAAGCTCATCTTCGAAAGGAGAAAGCGGATTCTTGGGTCTCGTCTCCGGGTCCGTCTGGTCTTGGCCTTCATCACCCTCTCGCTGGTCCCTACACTGCTTCTCTTCTTCATTGCGGGGGGGTTCGTGACGAGGTCGTTCGAGAAATGGTTTGATGTTCAGATCGGGAATGCCCTTCGGGGATCTCTGGAAATTGGCCAGACCTATTACCAGAACTCCGCTAACAATGCCCTCTTCTATGCTCGTCAGCTCAGCCAGCGCATTACAGAAGCGGGACTCTACGACCCGCAAGAACTGGATGGTCTAAAGCGTTTCGTCGAGAGCAAGCAGCGGGAGTACAATTTGGGAACGGTGGAAATCTTCTCCCCCGATCGCAAGCTCTTGGTCGCGGCCTTCAACGATCAGGTCCCGACGGGGATCACGATCAAACCCGAGCCCGAGTTTCTCAATCGTGCCTTGCGCGGGTTGGAGGTGATCGGGGAGCAGACCTTCGGTGAGGGCGACATTATCCGCGGGGCCGTCCCGGTGTATAGCACGGACCGTAAGATTCTAGCCGTGGTGGTCGTAGATTACTTTGTCCCGAAGAGCATAAAGAAGTGGCAGGATCAGATTGCGCGTTCTTACGAGGAGCACAAGGGCCTGGTGATCCTCAAAGGTCCGATAAAAAACACGTACATCTTAACCCTGTTCCTCATCACCCTGGTGATTATCTTTTCCGCCACATGGTTTGGACTTTATCTTTCCAAGGGGATCACGGTGCCGATCCAGAAGCTTGCCGAGGGAACCCATGAGGTGGCCCAAGGGAACTGGGATTATCAGATTGAACCAAGTGGGGATGACGAGATCGGGATCCTCGTCAATTCCTTCAATCAGATGACCCGTGATTTGAAACAGATCAATTGGGAGCTCGAACAGAGAAGACAGTACACGGAGACGCTGCTGGGGAACATCACGGCTGGGGTAGTCTCCGTGGATCGCCAGGGAAGAATCACCACTATAAATAAGGCGGCAGAACAGTTGTTAGGACTTGATGCGGGAAAGGTCCTGGGGAGGAGTTACACTAAGGTTTTTCGGTCAGACCACCTGCAGGTCATGCGCGAGATCATCGATCAAGTTCAGGGTAGTGTGGGCATCGAGCGCGAAGTCAAGATCTCGATTCCTGATCGAGTTCTTACGGTGATGATGACCGCTGCTACCCTGAGGGATGACGAGGAAAAGATTCTGGGAATTATGGTTTTTGTCGAGGACATCACGCAAATCCAGAAGGTTCAAAGAATGGAGGCCTGGCGCGAGGTCGCGCGACGGATCGCCCATGAGATTAAGAATCCCCTAACTCCAATACAGCTATCGGCTCAGCGGCTGAGAAAACGTTATGAGCACCTTCTGAAAGGGGATGGAGCCGTTTTGGAAAAGTGCACCTCGACGATTATCAAGCAGGTAGAGGAGCTGAAAAACTTGGTCAACGAGTTCTCCAATTTTGCCCGCCTCCCGGCTGCGGAGTTGGCACCCCGTGACCTCAACGGGGTCGTCAAGGAGGCCCTCTTTCTTTACGCCGAGGGGCACAAAGGCATCGATTTTCAATTCATTAAGAATGAAGATCTCCCACTGGTCGATTTGGACCTCGAGCAGGCGAAGCGGGCCCTGATCAACCTTCTGGATAATGCGGTGGCCGCAGTGGGAAAAAAGGGATGGGTCAAGATCTCCACAGAATACGATCCTTCAATGGGAGTCGTTAATTTGGAGGTAGCGGACAATGGTTGTGGTATAGCGCCTGAGGTAAGGGACAGGATTTTTGACCCTTACTTTTCGACGAAAGAAGAAGGGACCGGTCTGGGGCTGACCATCGTAAGCGCCATTGTGTCGGATCACCGAGGGTATATTCGGGTGCGTCAGAACGAGCCAAAGGGGACCCGAGTTATTATCGAGCTACCAGTTTCAAAACAGGCCGGTTCTCCGGAGATTCAGAAGAGAGAGCATGGGGCGTCCAGTGCAAGGACTTAGTGCTTCGAATCGCAATTACGATTTCAAATTTGTGCCTGTAGTTGCAATGAGAAGTGCTCCCTCATGCTTCGAGTGCCTCAGCATGATCCTGAGCAAGTCGAAGGATCAGCACTAAGTCCTGGACGTTCGGCTGAGCTCAGTCGAAGCCAGGGAATAAATTCGTTACCGAATTTATGAATCGAAGGACTTAGCCCCAGAAAGTAAAATCTGGAGGGAAGCGGGAGTGAAGGCGAAAGAGAAAACAATCCTGGTAGTGGATGATGAAGAGGGGATTAGGGATTCCGTCTGCGAGGTCTTAACCGACGAAGGCTATCGGGTTATCACTGCCCAGGGGGCGACTACGGCGATGGATCTCATTCGCAAGGTGCGTCCGCCTCTCATCCTGCTCGACGTCTGGATGCCGGACGTCGATGGGATCGGCCTCCTCAAAGAAATCAAAGAGCAAGACCCCGATACCCTTGTGATTATGATTTCGGGTCATGGAAATATCAATACTGCTGTCACGGCAACCAAACTTGGCGCCTTTGACTTTATTGAAAAACCCTTGTCGCTGGACGTCTTGCTTGAAACGGTTCAGCGCGCCTTTGGGGAGCGGCCTGTGGCAAAGATCGCGAAAGGGAGTAAGGCACGGAGGACAGG
>JAZFYO010000403.1:0-8332 GCA_036443615.1 Binatia bacterium
AGTAACCCTCCTCGAGCTTTTCTCCCTGAATCTTCGTTTGGAAGCGAGGAGTGCAGAGCGGACGGAGGCGACGGCCTATGGCCGACAGCTGATGGACGAGGTTTTGATCCGTCGTGAGATCAACGAAACGAGGGGGAACAGATCCTCTAACAGGAACGGCCGCTGGAGCCTTACCGTGGAACCTTCTCAGGAGCCCGATTCTCTCTCCGCTAGCCAGTGGGACTTGAAGGAGATTACGCTGGATTGGGTGTATGGAGACGGGAATGGCAAGAGGGGAGTTCAAATGCAGATGAAGACCCTACGTCTGCTCAGGAAAGAGAGATCATGAGGGGTCGTTGGCTTAAGCCCAAAAGCGGCTTTACCCTGATCGAACTGACATTGGCCATGACACTCACGGTCATGATCGTGACACTCCTCTACGCGGCATTCTATGTGGGCTATCGGGCAATGGAAAAGGCCAGCAGCCGCTCCGAGCTGAGCCAAAGGCTTCGCTCGATCGAGAGCTTTCTAGGGGGCTATATCCGGTCTGCCTTTCCCTACCGTGAGTCGTCCCGGGGATCGACCATCTTTTTTTCTGGAGAGCAAGATCGTCTTACCTTCATCTCCGCCCTCTCCATCGGAATGGGCGGCAAAGGGATGTCTAGGGTTAGCCTCTCCTGGAGTGATGAAGAAGGAGGGATATTGATCCTTGAGGAGGAGATTCCGGTACGACTGCGCTCTGAGGAGGAGGAGCAAGAGAATGGTGCGGGATACAGGAACAGAATGGTCCTCTGGCAAGGAGTTAGAGAATTACGGATAGAGTATCTGGACCCCAAGCGAGAAGGTGAGGAGTGGGCGGAGCAGTGGGACGGCGAAGAGAGAAGGGTCTTGCCCCGTGCGGTCCGAGTCGGCCTTCGAGGCGAAGGTCAGGAGGAGATCCGTTGGGTCTTTCCCGTGATGATGAGTGTGCTGGCATCATGATAAAAAATTCTAATTTCGAAATTCGTACTTCGACTTTTCTCAATGATCGGGGTGTGGCACTGGTGGTCGTGCTCTGGGTCTTTATATTATTCTTTGTGATGGCTTTTGATTTCACATTCGTGGTCAGGCAAGAAGGGGCGGCCTCCACCCGTTATGCGGAGGAGGCTGAAGGATATTACCTTGCAGTGGCGGGCTTTGAAGATGCGCTCTACCGGCTTATCATAGACCGGGAGACGAATGTGGCCCGGCCGAAGGGGGAAGGGAACCCTGATGGGCAGGAGGAGGAGGCACTCGAGTATGGCGAGTGGCGTGAGGTACCATTTGGTACGGGCTTTTACCGCGTGCGTCTTGTGGATGAGGGGGGCAAGATCAATCTTAACCTCGTGGATGAAGCGACGCTGCGGGCCATCTTTACCAACATAGGAGTTCAGGAGCCCCAGCGGGGCATCCTGGTGGACTCCATTTTGGACTGGAGAGATAAGGATAATCTCCATCGACTCAACGGTGCTGAAGATGACTACTACCTTTCCCTCTCGCCCCCCTACACGGCAAGGAACGGTCGCTTCGATACAGTTGAGGATCTCCTCTGGGTAAGGGGGATAACTGCTGATATCTTGTACGGCCTGGGCGGGAACGTCACAACATCAATAGGACTGAAAGATATTTTTACCGTGGACGGCAGGATGAAGCGGGTGAACCTACGTACCGCCTCTGCCGAGGTGTGCCACGCACTTGTGGGGATTCCTTTGGAAGAGTGTCGGAGATTCGTAGAGGAAAGAAAAATTCTGTCCGAAGAGACGCTTACAGACTTAATCCAGCTTTTGGGTGTGGAGCGGGGAGAGGCGGCCACGCGCGGTTTTGTCTTTGTCGCTCCGACAGTCATAACCGTTGAGGTAGTGGGGTCCCGGTCCGAGTCAGCCTCCCCACACAGGCTCAAGGGGGTGATTCGGCTGCTCGGAGGTAATCGTGGCTTTGAGCTGATCCGCTGGGTAGACCGGGATACAGCTCTTTCTGTCGGAGAGAGGGGTTGATGGTTCCTTCGTGGGTTGAGGGGTTGAGCCGGGCCGATTTTCTGAGGAGTGTGGGGCTCTATCTCACATCCGACCGGCTCTATCTCGTCCGCCTGCGCAAGGATCTTTTGCGGGTTTCGGTGGTGGATTGCGAGATGCGGGAGATTGTGCGGGATGGAGATGGAGGTCCTGGCCGGCATTCCCTGAGAGAAGCCATTCGTTCCCTTCTCCCGCACTTCAACGCTGGCAGAGAGCCGATCTATGTCTGTCTGTCCCCCGATCAGGTGGTGGCTTGTCAGGCCTACCTCCCGCAGGCAGCGGAGGGGAATCTCGAACAGATTCTTGGCTATGAGATCGAAAGGCTCCTTCCTTTTCCGCGACAGGACATCTATTACGATTTCTTGCTTACGGGCAAAAGGGGGGAAAGTCTGGCGCTCTATCTCTATGCCGTGCAAAAAAAAATCATCGATGAAATTTTCGACGCCCTCGCCGCCTTTGGTCTCAGGCCCGCGGCGGTGGAGCCCACCGCTACAGCCCTGAGTAGCTATCTCCTCTTCTCCACCCGAGGGATTAGGGGTCCGGTGATGGTCCTGGGGAGCCAGGGTCGGATCTGGGAGACCGTCGGACTGGATCTGGAGGTTAAGGGTCGAACTCGTGTACCTACCATTGTGTTCAACCACCGGCTTCCGCAAGAAGATTGGGTTCAGGGTCCGGGAAGGGAGCTTTTTCATAGCTATTTGCGCCGCTCCCCTGCGTTATTCGGTTGGGGACCTAGTCAGGATTTTCTTATCTCTATGAAGGGAGAGTCAGCTCAGGTTGAGGATCTCGTGGCCCTGGGAAATGAGCGATTGGGTGCAAACGGGGTGTTAGCCGACGCTGCTTTTGTCCCTGCGGTGGGGACTGCGTTGCGTGGGCTCCGAGAGGCCTGTTTTCCTGTCAATCTTCTTCCCGGAGGCTCAGAGGAAAGTCAGGGGAGGACGCTGCCAAAAATCAACGCCTTTCTGACCTCTCTTCTCCTGATCGGGTTAATTGCCTGGGGAGGAAGCTACCCCATAAAAGACGAAATCCGCATACGCCAGCTTCAGAGAGAGACCAACCGCCTTGCGCCTTCCGTGGAGGCCCTGACCCGGGAGGAGGAAGAACTCAAGCGGATTAGAAAGGATACCTCCGTTTTCTCGAGGATGGAGGGGCTCAAAGGAGAAATCCTTCTGGTCCTAGATGAGCTTTCACGGATTGTGCCCAACAGCGCCTACTTTTCTATCCTGCGCTATCGGCAGGAGACTATAGAGGTCCGCGGCAGTGCGGAAAATGCCTCCAACCTGGTCCCCATTTTGGAACGCTCTCCCTTATTTAAGAACGTGGGATTCAATGCGCCGTCCAAACGGGCTCGAGACAGCCGGGAGACCTTTTCCCTGAAAGCGGAGATAGAGAGATGAAGAAATTTTGGGAACGTTTATCCAAGCGCGAAAAAGGGATGGCCTTTTTGGCGTGTTCTATCTTTTTTCTGGTCTTGGGCCATTATTTTGTAGTTGAGCCTTATTCGGCGAGAAGGGAGTGGGTGAAGAGCCAGCTGGAAATTCAGACGAACCTTCTGGAAAGACAGAATCGCTACCTGAAGCGTAGAACACAGATTGAAGGCGACTTGAGACGGCTAAAGACCAAGTTGGAGACGTTGAAATCTTCTCTACTTGGTGGAGACACACCCCCCGTCAGTGCGTCGGCCCTCCAGGAGACGGTACGGAAGATCGCGGCGAAGGAGGGAGTGCAAATCGTATCCACCAGGGTATTGAGCCCAAAACCTGTTGGCTCTTTTTTGACCATCTCCGTCCAGCTTGAGGTAAGCGGCGAGGTTGGCCAGCTAGTTAATTTGATCAGGGGGATAGAGTCCAACGCTAAGCTCCTTGTGGTGAGTGAGGTCAATATTCGCTCGCTGGCCTCTCGTGTAAATAGAAGACGTCGGCCCATCCTCCGAAGTCGAGGAAGCCTCCGCACCACTTTGGTGATATCCGGATTCGCCCGTAGTCGGATGGCTACAGATGCGAAGAGTGGGGTATGAAGTGAGCGCATTCCAAAATGGAGTTTGACTGGGTTCCCAATTATCGATAAAATAAGGGTTTTAAATCGGGAGGGCGAGAGATTTTTAAACGTTCATCGCTACTTAGCCTCCTCCTTGCGATCGCAATCGGTTTGGTTGCCCTCGAGGTCCGATCGGTATGGAAAGAGGATCATGAGAGGTTGCCAAAGCCTGTCAAAAAAAAGACACTTTCTAGTGTGCTTGAAGCTGGCAAGAGTGTGAGTAGGCCCCAACTGGTAAGCACTGAGTCCATTGTAAAGCGGAACCTTTTCGATCCGGAGCGTGGTGCGGGAACAGGGAATGGTGCTCAAGATTTCTCTCAAGGGAATAAAGAATTAGGGGATCTCCACCTCTTGGGAACAGTTATAGCCGGTGGACAGAGTTATGCGATCGTTGAGCTCCCGCTTGAAAATGACCGACGTTCCCGTCGAGCGAAACGCCTGGCTCGCGGCAGGAGGCAGACTAGAGGTGAGATGCGGAGGCTTGCATTGGGCGATATGCTGGAGGGTTTTAAGCTCGAGGAAATTCACGCTCAGAGAGTGGTCTTTAAAAAAGGCTCTTCCACGATCGATGTGGTGCTTGATTTTTCGCGCAAGGTAAAGGTGGAGAAGGTCAAGAAGAAGGTGAAGGTCCCTAGGAAGGCTCAAAAGGTGCAAAAGGCCAGAGCCAGCCGCCGAGCTAAAAAGAGGAGCCCTGAAGCGGCAACTGCTCCATAGCGCCTAAAGGCTCCCCAGAAGAATTTGAGAGTAGAATGAAGGCAAGAATTATTTTGCTAGTCTCTTCCGTTTTTCTCATCCTCGCAGGGATGATGGCCGGTTATGTTTTGGCCGGCCAGGCACCAGGTCAGCCTCAGCCGCGTGAGACCGCCAAACCCCCGGCTGGGCCAGAGCAAAAGATTCCATCCTCCATCGAGCCCGAGGCAGTTCCGCCATCCACCGTTGTGCAAGACGATAAGGTCTCCCTCAACTTTAGCGGAGCCGATCTGGTTGAGGTAGTTCATGTCCTGGCCCAACACTTGAAGCTAAACTACACTATTGATCCGAGGGTTAATGGAACAGTCACAATCTTCAGTGCCGAGCCCATCCAAAGAGAGAATCTGCTCCCTGTCTTTCATAAGATCCTGCGCATGAACAATGCTGTGGCAGTAAGGTCCGGAGATCTCTACAGGATCGCCCCTATAAAGGAGGGGTTAGGGATGGCCCGCCCAGTGAAGCATGCAGCAGAGGACAGTTACGCCCTTCAGGTGGTTCCCGTGCGCTTTTTCTCGGTAGCAGAGCTGAAAAAGCTCCTCACTCCTTTTGTGGCTCCGGGAGGGGAGATTCTGGATTTTCCCCGCGGCAATTTCCTTATCATCGTGGACCTGCCCTCGAACATCAAGCGCCTTCTGGAGATCAAAGAGTTGATCGATGTCAGTGTCTTCACCGGGGTGCGCATGGAGATCTACGAGCCCAGGATCAGTACTGCTGAGGAGCTGGCGGAAGAGATGACAAAGATTATGCAGGCCTATGCCTCTTCCGCATTACAGCAAGAGGGGTTTGCGGCGCAGTTTATCCCCATTCCAAGAATCAATCGGCTGTTGGTTATCAGTCACAGTGAGGCGGCTTGGACTTATGTCAAGAGGTGGATAGAGCGCATCGATGTTGCGGCAGAGGGACCGGGAAGGAGAATCTTTATCTACCCGGTGGAAAATGGCAAGGCGACTGATTTGGCCGATCTACTCAACCAGATTTATGGCGCATATGGAGCTACACCCGGAAGAGAGGCTCCGCCCACACTAAGAGAACTCCACGGAAATCTACCCCGCGATCCCAGATCTTTAATACCAACACCGGGTTCTCAGGGGTCATTCCCTGGCGCGCAAGGCCCGGGAGCTTATGCTGTGGCCCCAGCTCCTGTACCTGTTCCTCCTCAGGCCCGTCGCTTACCGGCTACTCCTGCCGAACCTCTTGCCCCACCTGCAGGGGCTGAGGAAGGGATACGAATCGTGGCTGACCCGGCAACCAACTCCCTGGTTGTATTCGCTACGGCCCAGGAATTCCAGAACATCAGGGAGGTGCTGAAAAAGCTGGACCTGGTCCCGCGCCAGGTTCTCATGGATGTTCTGGTGGCGGAGATAACGCTTACCGATGATCTTAAATTCGGCGTGCAATACGCTTACCAAGAAGGAGGTCTTGGCAATTTCGCGGGTACAGTTCTCCCCGGGAGCGAATTTATCAACCAGGGAGCCATCTGGGGGTCCTCGGGTCTTACTGCGGTAATTACCTCCGGCAATAATTTTCGCGCGGTCATCTCTGCCTTGATGTCGGATTCCAGAGTCAAGGTGCTATCGCATCCTTCTATCCTTGCGTTAGACAACCGACCCGCCCGTATTCAAGTTGGCAGTGAAGAACCCATAGCGACGGGTACAATAACTGCCGCGGTGGGTCAGGTATCTTCGAGTACGACGATTCAATACCGCAATCTTGGTAACATCCTGACCATTATTCCTCAGGTCAACTCTCAGGGTCTAGTCCATCTGCAGGTCAAGGTAGAAGTCAGTAAGCGAGGCTCTCCGGTTATAATTGGCCAGGATTCATTTTCTTCCTTTGTCACCCGGGATGCAGAAACCACCGCTGTGGTTCAGGACGGAGATACCCTGGTCATTGGCGGTATCATTGACGAGAGATTTAGTCGTGACCGCATAGGGATTCCTTTTCTTATGGATATCCCTGTGCTCGGTCAATTCTTCAGGGTGGACACAGATGACTTTGATCGGACCGAGCTCGTGATCTTGATTACCCCTCACGTGATCCGTAACCGGAATGAGGCCAAGAATGTGACGGACAAGTATATAGATAGCCTCTCCTCGGTTAAACGGGAACTGGAGAAAATGAAGCGGCAAAAAGAAAAATCCGTTTCCAAGGAGCCTCCTTTGATCACACCTGATAAAGAATCGGGGTTGGTCCCCAAAGAGGGCGCCTATGTGGTTCCTCAGGCGCTGCCTAGAGAGCCGAAATCGCCTATCAAGGGGATTAATTTTGCCTCACGGGTAAACGGGGGGGGTTCTCAATTTGGTCCAGAGTCGGTTGAAGAAATGACCGAATCCACAACCGATCCGGATGAATATGCGTCGGCCGAGGCACCGGGAATAGATTTTGGAAAAATCTGGAGAGTCTTGCTTAAAATCCTTACTTTTGGGTTACTCTAGCCATTGAGCACAAGATAGGTTTCCACCTTTGTTTTTGTGGGTGAGACCCGGAGCCGGAAACTTACCTGAATTGCGTGACCGTATCTACCAGCGCAGGTTTTCCTTCCTTTTTGATAAACTCGATAGCCCGCCTTAATGCAGGTCCTACGTCGTCACCGTTTAAGATCGGTCCTTCACCAAAGCAGCCAAAGGATCGGGCCATGCTGGTAAAGTCCGGTGGCGGGTTATTGATCTCCATGCCCACATAGGCCAGCCTTTCGTCAGTATCCCTCTGTTTGGCCATGCGGATCTGGTGCTCCCAGTCATTATAGTAGGCCCGATTGTTATACATGACGACCAGCATGGGGATCTTGTCGTGGACTCCGATCCACAAGGTACCGGGATCGAACATCAGATCGCCGTCGGGCTGGATATCCACTACCAGCCTCCCGGTCCCCCGGTGAGCGAGGGCCACGCCTGTGGATATGCCTATCTGTGTCGAGGTCCCGATGGCCTTCCCCGGATGGCGATAGGGCTTATCGAAGTCCCATAGCCTCCGGCTCCAGTCCCCCAGGGTGTTAGCCGTGAGAACCCAATCTTCATCTTTGATAACTTGCCAGATTTCATGGGCCAGGCGGGGAAGTGACATGGGCTCTCCTTTCCACTGCTTCTTCACTTCCTCCTGCCACTTGCCGCGCAGTTCTTCGTGGACCCGTTTGTGCTCCCCGAAGCGCTTGCGGAGCTCTTCTCTCTTCTTGCCGTTTTTAGCCAGAAGCTCTTCGCAATAGGCAGTTAGCTGAGGGATCGCCACGAGGGTGTCTCCGATGATGTGAAGGTCCGCCTCTTGGAGTTGCATGTAGTCCTGGGACCATTTGCTGATGTTGAGATCCCCCAGGCCAAGGTCGACAATCTTACAGCCCTTTTTGGTAATATAGGTGGTTTTGCGGGTGGTCCGATCGAGCCTGACCAGGGGGCCGTAGAGGTCCCGGACGTCGAGAGAGAGGATCAAATCGGCCTTCTCGATCATGTCCGAGTCAGTGAGGTTGAGGGGATGGTTGGTGGGGAAATTCAGGCGCCGGTTAAAGTCAATAACCGGAATCGATAGAAGCTCTGCAAGCTTGA
>JAZFYO010000404.1:0-3206 GCA_036443615.1 Binatia bacterium
ACGTTGTTCAGGGTAGTGGGCTAATTCAGCAGATGATTAGAGAGGTTCCAGGCGGCTGGGCGTGAATTAGGCGGCTTCGCCATCGTTACTTGGCATTCCTTCTCGCTCTATAGAGCTCATCATATCCTTAAGCATACTTTTGGAGAGGATGGCCTTGATATTGACCGATGAGTCTTCGGCCAAATCCACCAATTGGGGAGGATATACATGGCCTGTAGTGTCTGAAAGGCGTTCGACGACGGGACGCATGGGTGTTTGTGGATTTGCCGCGACGACTTGCCCTATCTCACCCGACTCAAACTGGATGAGGCTACCCACGGGATACATGGAAAGAGCCTCCAGCAATGCGTTGGCGATGTTGGGGGCAAACTGATCTTCCATATCATCAAGAATCTTCTGAAGGGCCTCGTAAGGCGTGAGGGCCTCTCGATTAATCCTGGCCTGGCACAAAGCCACGTAGACATCACAGATGCCGATAATCTTGGCATCCATATGGATGCTGTCTCCCGAGAGCCCCTCGGGGTAGCCCTCCCCGTTCTCCCGCTCGTGCACTTGATAGATAACATCGGCAATGAAATTGTAATTCTCGCCCAGTTCTTTTACAAAATCAGCCCCTATCTTCGGGTGCATATGAATGGAAATTTTATCGTCATGGGTCAGCTCGCCGCGTTTATTGAGGATTTTGCCCGAGATGAAGGCCATTCCCATGTTGTGGAAAAGAGACTCTAAGGCGAGGCGGACGAGTTCAAAGTGGGAGTACTTCAGAAGGGAGCCGAGCTTGGTCGCTAAGAGGGTGACTTTGAGGGTGTGCTCCACGAGATCCGAAACGTTGGTCTCGAAGCAAAACGCCCGCTGGAAGAGGCTCTGCTCGTAATGCTCCATGAAGTTGGAGGGCCGCAGGAACTGGCTGGTCAAGACGTTGTCCACAAGGGAGAAGGCCAGCATGTGGGCTTCGAGCGGATCCCACGGATGCTTCTTTCTCACACAGTCAAATAGATCCCTAATTACGTTGCGCGCGTGCCAGTACAGAAGGTCAGAAAGGAGGTCACCCTCCGGCGACAGCTCCACGGAAGAGGAGACCTCAGAGTCTGGTTGCTGTGGGTCAGAGACATGCTTCTCGCGGTTCTCCCCATTCCGTGATGAGGAATCGAGCGCATGGTTAAGTACTGTGCTATCTTGGTCTCGCATGGTTGCGCCTTTTTAAAAATTGAAAGAACTCCATTATATTATCGGCTGTTAGGCAAAGGAGTTTAGCGCATTAGCCCACAACCTGATTTTAGCCGAGATTAAGCGGCAGCTTATAGCCAATGACCTAAATCTCCTCTTTTTCAGACCTTTTGTTACACTTTTTATATGAAGGCGGCCAAAACACGTGGAAGCCCATCTCAATCAGCTCCGCAGCCGTGACCTTCCTCTGGAGCAACCACACCATAAACCTGATCGACACCCTGGGGAATTCAGGTCTCCAGGGTGCTCTTCATTTCATCTTTAATGTTGTACCAGTTTAAGGCCGACCCCTATCACGTAGGTCAAATTTCACAATAAAAAAAGCCGAGCTACCCTCCTTAAAGGGCAACCTGGCTTCTAGAATCCGCTTTCACTGACTCACTCCCCCAAGGTCAGAATAGCGGTTATTGAGAGATACGATACTTTATTTTAATTATATAATATATATATGCTGGGGGCGGAAAAGTCCAACAAATTCCTAGGATTAATTATCCCAGGAGACTGCCGACAAGAGAGCTCTCTTTAGGTTAAGGGATCAGGCCTGTCGCTTTTTTCGATTAGCGCCCCATCGTTACCGACGGTCACCTGCGCTTAGCGGGGCCGGTTTGGCAGGCGGGGTTCTCACCGGACGCTCCAAATCCCTGAGGAAATTAATTTCCCAAAGCCTTCTGGGGGGCGACTGATGAAAGATCATCGGTCCGCCCCGCCAGCGTTCCCAGGTCTCCATCTGAGCGATCTGCTTCATCCAATCGCCGCAGGGGTGGTAGGGATGTCACCCTAGCCAGTCGCTGGCGGCGATCCGCTTGGCCCATTGCCAGGTGGTGTGCATGTCCGAGGCGGTGAAGACCATGTCAGGCAGGTCCTTTTCCGGCTCCAGGAGGTGGACTGTGGCCCCCACCGGCCCGGTGAACGTCTCATAGAGAGCGCACCACTGGCGGTGGGCAACCTCAGGGATGCTGCTCGGCGACCACCTCCACCGTATCCTCTTCAATTCCCCCCCATCAAGGATGGCCCGAATATTGTGGTAACCTGGCTGTCGGCCGTCATCATGAGGTTGGCTTTGTAGCCCGTCCGTCGGCGACCAGCTTGTCCCGGATGCTTTGGACTTCGTTCTCGATGAGGTCTTCGAGGGAACTCATCTCCTCCTCCAACCGCTTGCGCTCGGTAACCTCACTCTTCAGTTGCTCATGGGCCGCCTTCAGATCATCGGTCCTATTCTGGAGCTGACTTTCCAGGGTCTCGCGGACCTTTCCAAGCTCCTCCTCGGCCCGCTTGCGTTCGGTGACCTCACCCTTCCGTTGCTCATGAGCCGCCTTCAGTTCATCGGTCCGATTCTGGAGCTGACTCTCCAGGGTCTCGCGGACCTTTCCAAGCTCCTCCTCGGCCCGCTGGCGCTCTGTGATATCCTCAAGGGCGAGGAGAATCAAAGGGGTTCCCCCGTTATCCCGAGAGATGCGACGGGCATTGAGCAGCATCGCCCTACGCCCGATCTTCGGAAACGCATGGTCCACCTCAAAGTCCTGGACCTGGGTGTCCTTCGGGAGCATCTCCTCCAGCAGCGCCCGCAACCGGGGAATGTCCCACTGGTCGTTGCCCATCTTGTAGATGAGGTGGCCATCCACCTCCTCCGGTGGGACCTGGAATGTCTGGTAGAAAGACTGATTCGCCGATACCACGCATAGGTCCCCATTGAGGACTACAAAGGGTACCCGCACCGTCTCCAAGATGGTCTCGGCGTAGGCTTTGGCTTCCTGCGCTTCCCCTTTTAACCGCTTGAACTCGTTGTCAGATGTTTCGCTCAATTGAGCAAGCCGTTCAGCAATCCTTTGGTGTCTTGCTTGATGCATTTTTACCACCTCCTTACAAAGTTGGCCTTTTGTCTTGCCTTCACCTTCCGTCTTACCCCTGTTAACCTCAAATTATTCATCAATCGATCCAATAAATCTTTTCCCAGATTTTTTCTGCTCTTCGGGAGACCC
>JAZFYO010000405.1:0-2819 GCA_036443615.1 Binatia bacterium
TGGAAACGAAGGGCGTAAAGGGAATCGTAAGCACCTACTGACACCTAAAAATATAGGTAGCCTTGACTGAGGCTTTGCCTGGTAAATCCTAATCTCTCAGCCAGTTTCTTAAGGAACTCGAAATAACAAAAGTAGAAGTCCTCCCGATCGCTTTTGAAGCCATACCGCAAAACGCTCTTTATAAATGCCCAGGCCGCCCCGGCCAACTCACGATTAGCAAGAATACTCTTTTTCCAGTCCCAAGGAATCTCATGCCTATACTTGATGTAGAGCTGTGCGTGACCCCTCCCGTAACCCCATTGCTGTTTAAAGAATTTCCACGTGGTCTTTCGATTGCGGTGGAACACCAAAGCCTTCGGCATAAACTTGAGTTCCAAATCCGTTTCCCTGAAGAACCGGGCACAAAAATCCGTCGATTCCCCTCTAAGGAAACCTTCATCCAAGAGGCCAATTTTTTCGAACACCCCCCTTCGGAAAGCTAGATTAGCAAATACTGCAAAAGGCATAATGGGACGGAATAAGTATTTGCGAGGGGACAGATGCCTAACCTTCGCTGCGTACCATTCCGCTGGCGTCTTAGGATGGTAGGCGACGATTTCCCCAGCTACCCCTCCCACTCCCTCTTCGTCGAAAGCCTTAACCAACTCCCGGAGCCAACCGGTAGTCACTACGCAGTCCGCATCGGTGAAGGCCAAGATTTCACCTTTGCTGGCCTCGATCCCTTTGTTCCGGGCAGCAGAAGCCCACCGCCTCTCCTCTCGGAGGTACCGAACCGGAAAGCTCTTGATGATCTCGGCCGTCCGATCGGTCGAGCCGTTATCCACCACCAGGATTTCCCGGCGCTCGGGGGGATAGTCCAGCTCGACAAGTGAGTTGAGACACTCCCTGATCACACGCTCCTCATTGAGGACCGGGATGATTACGGATACAAAGGGACTCGCTCTCTCCTCCATTTTTCCCCTAAACGGTGAACGGAACTGACCTTAGGTGCGGGGCAGCAGTTCCAGGAGGCGCTCAGGACTCCCGTAGAGGTCCTTGCCGGCATATAGCATGTAACTCTCTGTGTGTCGGGCGAGGTCAGCAAAGAGCTGAAGCTGCTTTCCAGCTATATCTTTCTGCAAGGATGGGACGGTTTGATGAACGAGCCGGGTGAAGGACTCGGTTGAGGGAAGCCGAATGATCTGGCTCCTGGATTCTGCCGTTCTCTGGAGGTGGACCAGAATATTGGGGCGGCAACAGGAGACGAAGGTGTCCGGGTACACCCTTGAGATGTCAAAAGGACGCTTTGTAGTACCAGGGAGAGATTTGAGGTCTTCCAAGAACCTGAGTTCCGAATAAACGTCCCCAATGTCGGGGTCAATATTGAAACGACGGGTAAAAGCGAGGGCAGCGATTCCATAGTCCTCGTTCCTCAGCAGCACCTTGTCATCCGCTAGGTACTGAAACCCCTTTTTGACAAGATTCAGAGCAACCGTGGTCTTCCCACTTCCAGCACCTCCCGGGAATAGATAGCCCGTGCCATCCTTCGTCAGAGCGGAAGCATGAAGGCCGTAGAATCCCCGATGCTTCAGCATCTCCATGAAGGGTGCCATCAGCAAATCAGTAAAGATATAACGCGGGGCCCCTAGTAGCTCCTTCGAGATGCGGCCCCATGCTCGACCAGCATCAACATCCGCCTTCAGATAGGACCCGTCCTTTGTATGGAAAGAGAGCAAAGGGCCATTTTGAATACATGAGACATTGACAAACTGGATGAGGGCTTTTGATCCAGAGGGCATTGACCGGTCAGGCTCACCATCAAATAGGTTGAGGGAAAACTCCAGCACATCTTGGGGTGGGTGTCCATCCCTCCCCACCATGGGCATGACGAACTCCTCGACATAGGGTCGGATTTCTGGATGTTCACCAAAGACCTGAATGGATACTCCCTGAAGTTGACCGGAAACGATCCATGTCCTTTGAGGGTTATCGGGGATGTCTTTGCTTAGCATGTTGTTTGGAAGGCTCTAAGACGCTGGCATATATAGGCACGAATCCCTAAATCATCTTGATAAATTAAACTAGATTTTAGGAACTAAAGGCCCTATTCTGCCAACGGTAGTTGGGGGTCGAAGGGGTTCATGACCACTTCATGAAGCGGTTCATCATGTTTGATCAGCTCAGGTTCGACAAAAGGCTTTTTCTGTTGAGATGGTGTGGGGGCCTTTATTGAACCTTCGTGAGGCTGTTCATCCATAGCTTTTTGATACGGAATCGTCAGTTGCTCCCTCTCCAGCTCTTGGAGAAATTTGGAGACACTCTCCGTTGCCTGCTGTGTCCCGACCTCGTATTCTGCCACCAGCTTTTGGAGCAAGTCTTCAAGGCTTTCAGCGGAGTCGAGCAGCCGCCAGATCGCCTGCCCTACCTCATTTAGGCTATAGTAAAATCTCGTTTCTAGATGAAGAAGAACTGCACCATCCTCCAAATTTGTATACACAACCTCTTCGTGCTGCACCTTCCACACCTTCGGTTATTCCTCATCTAGTAGGATTAAGCTTGCGAATTTCAGGAGTTTACTAAACTTTCGGATGATGTGTCAAGCGGAATGTGACCACCGATCAGGACCCCCTAGTTCTGCCAGGGGATCGCGCTGCCTACCGGTCGCTCTTTTCGGTGGGCTGAAGCGGCCTTCGATCAGTGGCGTGCCTGAATGCGCTTGGCGCGGACCTCCATTTCTTCCGCCTCATTCGCCCGGTTCGTCTTCCGTAGCAGGACGGCGTAGTTTTCCAGGCTTTTAGCCACATCGGGATGGTTCGGTCCCAGGGCCTTTTCTTGTATCG